>CALGOD010000877.1 GCA_937957845.1 uncultured Nocardiopsis sp. | reverse complement strand
CGGGCGCATCAGCCCCTGGGACCTCGGACTGTGGAACGACCGTCAGCAGGAGGCCTTCGCCCGTCTCATCACGGCCATCCGCTCCCACGGCTCCGTGCCGGCCGTTCAACTCGCCCACGCCGGCCGCAAGGCCTCCACCAACAGACCCTGGCTCGGTGGAGGCCACCTGACCGAGTCCGAGGGCGGCTGGCGGGCGGTCTCCCCCAGCGCCGAGGCCTTCCCCGGACTGGCGACCCCGCACGAGCTGACGGAGACGGAGATCGACCGGCTGGTGGCGGACTTCGCCGCCTCGGCCGAACGCGCCCTGGCCGCCGGCTTCCAGGTCGCCGAGGTGCACGGCGCGCACGGCTACCTGCTCCACTCCTTCCTCTCTCCCGCCTCCAACCACCGTACCGACGCCTACGGCGGCGACATCGAGAACCGCATGCGCTTCCCCCTGCGGGTGGTGGAGGCCGTGCGCGCGGTCTGGCCGGAGGAACTGCCGGTGTTCTTCCGCACCTCGGCCACCGACTGGCTGAGCGAGAACCCCGAGGACCCCCGCCAGGGCTGGACCGGTGACGACACCGTCCTTCTGGCCAAGGAGCTGCAGGCCCGGGGCGTGGACCTGCTCGACGTCTCCACCGGCGGGGTGGTCCACGACGCCCGGATCCCCGTGGGCCCCGACTACCAGGTGCCCTTCGCCACCCGCGTCCGACAGGAGGCCGGCATCCCCACCTCCGCCGTCGGGCTCGTCCTCGACCCCCGGCAGGCCGAGAAGATCGTCGCCTCCGGCCGCGCCGACGCGGTGATGCTCGGTCGTCAACTGCTGCGCGAGCCCTACTGGGCCCACCGCGCCGCCATCGAACTGGGCGGCGAACCCGACTGGCCCGACCAGTACGGCTACGCCGTGAAGCGTCGCTCCAGGAGTAAGTGACCGGCGCGCGGAAGGCGTCGATATCACTGGAAGCCCGAGCGGGACGGCGATAGCGTCACCTCATGACCTCACCGCCCCCGGAACGGCCCGCCGTCTCCCACCACACTCCCGTCTCCGCCGCGACGGCCGAGGGAGGCTGCGGGTCCACCGGGACGAGCCCCGGCGAGCGCTTCCGCGCCCTGCACCGGGGAGAGGGGCCCTTGGTACTCCCCAACGCCTGGGACCACGCCTCGGCCTCCGCCCTGGTCGCCGCGGGGTTCCGTGCCGTGGGGACCACCAGCCTGGGGGTGGCCTCGGCGGCGGGACTTCTCGACGGTCAGGGGCACACGCGTGAGGAGACGCTGCGGCTGGCCCGCGGCCTGTCCCGACTGGACGTGCCGGTCAGCGTGGACATCGAGAACGGCTTCGGCGGATCACCCGAGCAGGTCGCCACGCTGGCCGCCGAACTGGAGCGGATGGGGATCGCGGGGATCAATCTGGAGGACGGCCTTCCGGACGGCGATCTGGCCGACGTCGAGCGGCAGACGACGATCATCCGCGCGGTGAAGGAGGCGGCGCCGTCACTGTTCCTCAACGCCCGTACCGACACCTGGTGGCTGCCCGGGCACACGGAGGCGACGGCCGAGCGGGTCGCCGCCTACCAGGGGGCGGGCGCCGACGGGGTGTTCGTGCCGGGCCTGCGCGACGAGAGGGAGATCGCCGCCCTGGTCGACTCCCTGGACGTCCCGCTCAACATCCTCCACTCCCCCGACGGCCCGCCCCTGAACGTCCTCGCCGAGTTGGGCGTGCGCCGGGTGAGCTGCGGTTCGCTGCTTTTTCGTGCCGCTCTGCACGGGGCTCTGGCGGCGGCCGAGGCGGTGGTGTCGGGCCTTCCCCTCCCCGAGGGCGTCCCGAGCTACGACGAGTCCCAGGCCCTCGCGGAGCGGTTCGCCGCGCCGAGCCCCACGGACGGGTGAGCGGGAACTGCTCCCTTCCACGTTCGCGGTCGGGATCATGCGGCGGCACGTCGGCCGCCGCACACGCCGTTCCCTCGATCAGTCACAACACTTGCAGCATTCACAACACTCACAGCAGTTACAGCATTCGCAGGCGTTGCACCAGGCGCTGCGCGGTTCGTCCGACCACGGACCGGGGTGGGGGTCGCGGCAGCACAGCTGACCGGTGCCGCACATGAACAACGCCACCGCGCAGCCCGTCAGCGGACCCCGCCGCCGGGGCGGGTGACGCAGTGCGGGGGTGTCGCACGAACAGGAGTCGCAACAGCCGGTGCTCCCGCCTCCACCGGAACCTCCCTCTCTCCCGTGGTGGGAGTCGCTGCCCGTTCCACGCTGGTGGGGCGGCTGGTGAGAATGCCGCTGCCCGTGGTGGTGACGGGGATGTTGCGGGTCCTGGGGATATCCACCGTGGGCGAAACCACGGGCGACGGCGCGGTGCGACTCCTGCACCAGGAGCGCCCGGACCAGTCGGTCGTCGGTGAACTCGGCCTCCTCCAGCGCCAGCCGGATGCCCAGAAGCGCGTCGTCGCACAGCTCGCGGGCCCGGTCGAGCCCGGTTCCGGTGACCGTGAGCGGATTCCAGGCACCTCTCTCCCGGTCCTCCTGACGGTCCTCGACCGCGTCCAGCAGGTGAGCGATACGGCCGAACAGACGCCCCGCCTCTCGCAACGGTTCGACGTTGGCCGGACGCCCCGCCAACACCGCCGTGTGCGCGAACGCCTCACCGGTGGCCTCCTCGGTCGGCCGGGTCACCGCCAGGACGTCGGTTCCGGGCCCGGCGGCGTCCTCGACCTCCCGTTGACGGTCGATGACCGCGACGAGTCCGGCTCCATCGAACCCGAGCCCGGCACCGGCCTCACTCGCGTTCCGCTGCCAGCGCCCGGCCACCCGCCCGGCGAGGGCGCGCACACCACGGCGGGCGTAGGGGCCGTCGCCGTCCTCGATGTGGTCGGTGATCTTGGCCGAGGCCAGCATCAACGACACCGCCGCCGCCAGACGGGCACCGGGACCGTCGGCCACCTCGGCCCCACGCATCCCCCGCAAGGGGCAGCGGCCGGCCCGGCGTGTGCCCGCGCACTCCTTCGACTGCGCGGCCGTCAGAACCGACACCACCAGTCCGTCGTAGTTGGTGGCGACGCGGGAGACCTGGCCGTGGTCGTCACGCAGTGCCAGGCACAGCCCGCACATGTGCGCCATCCACTCCTCGGCCAGTCCGTCGGGCAGGGTGTGCCGGCAGGGGCGCAGGATTCCGAACACGGGCGTGGTACCTCTGTCTCCCTAGGGGTCGGTCCATCGGCACGTTCGACGCCGGAACCGCGTGGGTGGGTCTGTCGAACCGTTCCTTCGCAGAGCGGTGAGAGGCATGGAACGCGCCTCGCCGTGGTTGGAACGGA
>CALGOD010000876.1 GCA_937957845.1 uncultured Nocardiopsis sp. | reverse complement strand
ACAGGCCCTGACCTGGACATCCGAGGCGGAGTGGGGCCGTCTGAACCTCGACGGCGCACCCCACGCCCAGGGCCACTTTCGGCTCTGTAAGCGGCCCTGGGCGTGGGGTGCGTGAAGGCCTCGTCTACCGAAGCACCCGAGATCCTCACGTCATGGATCGGGTCTTCGTCCATACAGACTTCAATTGTTCCAATAAACGGGATAGTGTTCCACCCCTAGGCGACAAGGCGCCACCTGCCACCCAGCCCCCTCAGCCGCACCCCTACGGCCCCCCAGGCCCACTCTGGCTCATACTCCCTGCTCGCAAGGGAGCACTCCCGCCAAAAACGCCCCGCGCAGCCCTCGGCACGGACAGTGGTCTTCACGCGAGGGCATTGACGGCGCAGGCGCCAAAACCTACGATACTCGGAACGCTGTACCGCTAAGAGGAATACAACCCTCTCCATGGACGGCAACACACGAACCAGAGTGAGGGGTCCGGCAGTGACGAAGTTCGACCCACTGATCCGCGGCGCCGACATCACGCTCCCGCCCCCCAAGGCCTCTCGAGCCGTATGCGCGCAACAGGACTCAGAGTCCGCACAGGCCCGCCTCCCCTTCGCGGGGTCCGCCACGGGGACGGCCGCACGGCGCACACCGACGCGCGGTCGGGCCGTCCGTGGAGACGGGGCCGTGGCGGAGGAGCCCTCGATCGGCCACCCACTCCGCTTCCAGGAAGGGAGCTCCCGGTGACGAGCCGCGCCACGCCGACGGACCGACCCTTCAGGGTCGGCCTGGTCACCCCCAGCGCCAACCCCTCCTTCGAGAACGAGGTCATCGACCTCCTTCCCCGTGGCATGGCGGCACATACGGCGCGGCTGCCCGAACACATCGGGCTGGACCTGCGCGCCCGACTGGAGTCCTATGTCGATGACCTGCCCGACACCGTGCGCGGGTTCGGCGCCCTGCCCCTGCGAAGAGTGTTCGTCGGCTGCACCGGCTCCTCCTACGGTCTGGGCCCGGGCGGGGACGCCCGCTGGTCGGCCGAGGCCTCGGCGGTCACCGGTGTGCCCGTGACCACGGCGGCCGGTGCGGTGAAGTCGCTGCTGACCGCCCTGTCCCGCACCCGGCTGCTGTTGGTCTCCCCCTATCCGGAGTGGCTCACCGCCATGTGCGTGGAGCACTGGACGAACGAGGGCCTCTCCGTCGCGGCGGCGGATCGGCTTCGGGGCGAGATCTCGGTGTACGAGCGCTCCCCCGCCGATGTCCACGAGGCCGTGGCGCGTGTGGCGGAGAGCCACACCGAGGACGACGGCCGTACCGCGGTCGTGGTGACCGGTACCGGAGTCCGCTCCCTTTCCGCGCTGGACGCCGCCGTGTGGCGGACGGGGCTGCCCCTGCTCTCCTCCAATATCGCGGTGGCGTGGGCCGCGGCGAACGCGGCCGGCCTGGGCGACGCGCTCTCGCAGTCGTCGAGTGCGGCACTGCGCCGCCTGTACACCCTCACCCGGAAAGGTCACGTATGAACCTGATGGATGTCGCCGTCATCGGCGCCGGACCGGTCGGCCTGGCGGCCACACTGGCCTTGGCCCGGCAGGGTGTACGGGTCGTCCTGCTGGAAGAGGGCGACGGGGGCGTGCGCACCGAGTGGAGAGGCTCCACGCTCCACCCCCCGACCCTGGAGATCCTCTCCGAGCTCGACCTCGCCCGCCCGGTCGTGGACGGGGCGGTCCGTGTGGAGCGTGTCCAGTACCGCGACCTGGAGCTCTCCGAGACCGCCGAGTTCCACACCGCTCTCCTGGAAGGGGCCACCCCGTTCCCCTTCCGGCTGCAGTTCGAGCAGTACAAGATGGTGCGGCTCCTCCATGAGGCGGTGGCGGCACAGCCCTCGGTCGACGTTCGGTTCCGTCACCGGGTGGAGGACGTGCGGCAGGAGGACGGCCACGTCGCGCTGGAGGCCGAGACCTCGGGCGGCCGCAGGACGGTGCGGGCGCGCTGGGCGGTCGCGGCCGACGGCAGCCACAGTCGAACACGCCGTCTTTTGGACATCGCGTTCGACGGGACCAGCCACACCGCGCCGAGTCTGGTCATGGCCACCCCGGTGGACCTGGCCGAACACGTCCCCGACCTGGCCCCGGTGAGCTACTGGAGCGGCCCCCACGGCCGACTGTCGATGATCCGCACCCCCGACGTCTGGCGGATCGCGATGACCGTCGAACCCGACACGGGGCCCGGATCAGCGGTCGAGGACAGCGGCCGAGACCCCCGGGTGGCACGGGCGCTACGCCCTTTGCTGGGTGAACGGAGCCTTCCGCTCCTGCAGCACCAGACCTACCGCAGCCATCAGCGCGTGGCCGCCCGCTTCCAACAGGGGCGGGTGTTCCTGGTCGGTGACGCCGCCCACATCAGCGCCACGACCGGCGGCATGGGCCTCAACTCGGGGATACACGACGCCTGGTACCTGGCCCGTCGCCTGGCTCCGCACCTTGACGCGGACCCCGCCCACATCGGTGACTACGAGCGCGTGCGGCGCGAGATCGCGCTCCGTGTGGTGCAACCGGCCACCGACGACAACCGCAGACAAGGCGACCTGCACATGCCCGAGGCGCGCCTTGAGCGAATCCGGAAGTTGAGGGCCCAGGCCGACGATCCGCAGGCCCACCGCTCCTTCGTCGAACGCATGAGCATGCTCGACGCCGTCCCCCGACCCGTCGTTTGATCGGCACACCTGGAGTTCCGTTGTCCCTGGTCCACTCGCCCATCACCGGTGCCGTCCTGGCGGAGGTCTCCGACACCACTCCCGCGGGGGTGGACGAGGCCCTGAACGCCGCGGTGGCCGCCTTCCCCGCTTGGCGGGCGACCTCGCCCTCCGAGCGCGGTCGACTACTCCATGAGGTCGCTCGACGCATGCGGGGGCACGTCCAGGAGGTCGCCGAGCTGGAGAGCCGGATGACCGGCAAGCGGATCGCCGACACCCGGCGTGAGGCCGAGCGTGCCGCGGCCTGCTTCGAGTACTACGCCGGATACGCCGACAAGGTGACCGGGACGGTGATCCCCGTTCCGAGGGAACACCGGGTCCACACCGAACGGGAACCCCATGGCGTCGTGGTGGGCATCGTCCCCTGGAACGTCCCCTACTTCTTCGCGGCCAAGAAGATCGCTCCCGCGCTGGCGTTCGGCAACACCGTCGTGCTCAAGCCGGCGGCCGAAACGCCGCTGACCGCCCAGTTCCTGGCGCGGATCCTCCGGGAGGCGGGCATACCCGAGGGTGTGGCCCAGGTCGTGCCCGGAGGGGCGGAGACGGGCCGCCTGTTGGTCGCCGACCCCCGCACGGACCTGGTCGTCTTCACCGGTTCGGACCAGGCCGGGGCCCACGTCGGCGCGGCCGCGGCCGGACACTTCGTGCCCTCGGTCCTGGAGCTGGGAGGCAAGTCGCCCCAGCTCGTCTTCGACGACGCCGACATGGACGCCGCCCTGGAAGGGGTGGTGGAGGGGGTGGTGGGCTCCTGCGGCCAGATGTGCGTGGCGGGCTCACGCGTCTACGTCCAGGAGGGGATCTACCGGGAGTTCACCGAGCGTCTGCGAGAGCGCGTCGAGCGACTGCGGGTCGGCGACCCGACCAAGGAAGGGACCGACGTGGGTCCCCAGGTGACCAGGGCGCAGGCCGACAAGACCCTCGCCCACATCGCCGACGCCCGGGAACGGGGAGGCACCGTCCTGGCACAGTCCGACCTTCCCCGGGATCCCGCGCTCTCGGGAGGCTATTACGTCCCCCCGACCCTGTTCGAGAACCTTTCCCACGACGCCCCCGCGGTCCGGGAGGAGATCTTCGGTCCGGTCGCGGCGGTCTTCCCCTTCGGCGATGAGGAGGAGGCACTCCGGCTGGCGCACGAGAGCGACTTCGGGCTGGCCGCCGGAGTGTGGACCAACGACCTGGGCCGGGCCCATCGCATGGCCGCCGAACTGCGGGTGGGCACCGTGTGGGTCAACACCTACCGGGTGCTGTCCGACCTGGTCCCCTTCGGCGGCGTGGGGCGATCCGGCTACGGGCGGGAGAACGGCGCCGAGGCGGTCAACGTCTACACCTGGGCCAAGAGCGTCTGGATCGCCACCGAGCCCGGACTGCCCGCCGCCTACCGAGG
>CALGOD010000875.1 GCA_937957845.1 uncultured Nocardiopsis sp. | reverse complement strand
TCCCAGGGCCGCGAACATGCCCCGGACCCAGTGCGACAGCCACGGCGCGGCCACGATCCGGGCCAGGTCGGGCCGGTCGGGGTCGTAGGCGACGGTCACGATCTCCCCGGAGCGGGAGGCGGTCCATCCGGTGTTCTCGTGTTCGGCGTGCACCTCCTGACCGTCCTCGGTGCGGAACTGCACGATCATGCGCGAGGCCGTGGAGGTCTCGTGGTAGCCGATCACCCGCGCCTTGGCCCGCATCCCGTGACGGACCAGTCGTAGTTCGACACGGGTGTCGCGTGCCACCATCCAGAGGATGACCACACCTGAGAGAAGGGGGAGCAGGGGGTAGAGGTGGACCATCGCGGGCGTCCTCCCAAGAGCTTCCAGGGGACAGGCTGACATGGCGACGGTACTGCTCGACAGGCCGTGCACGTGCCGAGCGCGCGTGGTCGTGCGACGCGTGGGCGGGGCGCGGCCCCCGAGGCCGGGAGGGAACGGGGACCGCGGATCATCGAGAGAACAGGAGGCATCAAGGTGTCGGAGATCGCCGAACGGGTCGCGCGTGTCCTGGACGACCCCGAGAACTGGCCCAGTGACCCCAAGGAGGCCGTCGCGCTCCAACGGCGCCTGGCCGACCGGGTGCGCGTGGAGCCGCTGGACGTGGACGCGGTGCGGCTGGTGGCGGGCCTGGACGTCAGTTACGCCAAGGACAACACGGCCCTCGCGGCCGCGGCCGTGGTCGTGGACGTCCAGACCCTGGAGGTGGTCGAGTCCGTCGCCATCTCCTCCGAGCCCTCCTTCCCCTACATCTCGGGACTCTTCGGGTTCCGCGAGGCACCGCCGGTCCTGGAGGCGCTGGGCAGACTGCGGGTGACCCCCGACGTCTACCTGTGCGACGGCTTCGGTCTGGCGCACCCCCGCCGATTCGGGGTCGCCTGTCATCTGGGAGTACTGCTGGACCTGCCGGTGGCGGGTTCGGCCAAGTCGGTGCTCTACGGCAGACACAGCGTGCCCGGGAACGAACGGGGGGACTGGACTCCCATGGTCGCCGGACGCTCGGAGGTGGTCCCCGACTCCTTCGCGCTGGCCGAGCAGGGCCGCGAGGTCATCGGACGCGTGCTGCGTACGCGCGCGGGCGTCAAACCCGTCTACGTGTCCGTCGGACACCGGGTGGACCTGGAGGGCGTGGCCGAGCTCGTGCTGCGGTTGGCCCCCCGGTACCGGGTGCCGGTGCCGGTCAGGTACGCCGACGAACTCTGCGGAAAGCACCGCAAGGCGGTCCTCGCGGAGAAGGAGGCGGGAAGGGACACGGCCGGATAGCGTGTCCCGCCCGGTGGGTCGGCCGCCCGACCCGACCGGGCGGCCGACCCTCCCCACCGGGCCCGGTGACCTACCAGCTGGTGTGGACCGGGCGCCCCTCGTTGTAACCGGCCGCGCTCTGTACGCCGACCACGGCGTACTCGTGGAACTCCGCCAGAGTGGTGGCACCGGCGTAGGTCATCGAGCTGCGTACACCGGCGATGATCTGGTCGATGAGATCCTCCACCCCCGGCCGCTCCGGGTCCAGGTACATCCGGCCGGTGGAGATGCCCT
>CALGOD010000874.1 GCA_937957845.1 uncultured Nocardiopsis sp. | reverse complement strand
TCTCCCTGGGCGGCCCGACGGGGTACGCCATCAACCCGGCCCGTGACCTCGGCCCCCGCATCGCCCACGCGCTTCTGCCCATCCCCGGCAAGGGATCGTCCGACTGGGGATACTCCTGGGTCCCCATCATCGGCCCACTGCTGGGCGGTGTGATCGGTGCGTGGATCTGGAAGCTGACCGGGTTCGGCGGCTGACCCGCGGCCGTCACCGGCGAACGAGACGGGGTGTCCGGTGTCCGGCCGGATGCCCCGAGGGGTCGGACGCGCATGGCCCCGGTGGTCCCGGACAGGAATCGGCACCGAAACGAGAACGCCCCGGAAGGCAGAGCCTTCCGGGGCGTTCTACGACGTTGTGCGTTCGAGAGAGCGACGACGTTCTCGGCCTGCGGGCCGCGAGTGCCGTTGACTACCTCGAACTCCACGCGCTGGTTCTCCTCCAGGTTACGGAAGCCCGAACCCTGGATGGCGCTGTAGTGAACGAAGGCGTCGGGGCCGCCGTCGTCGGGAGAGATGAAGCCGAAGCCCTTCTCGCCGTTGAACCACTTCACAGTTCCCTGAGCCATATTGATCTCCTTCAGCTCGGTGTACACGGGCGCATACTCACGCCCGCAAATTGCCGCGAGCCGACTTCTCAGAGAAACCGCCCGCCGGTCACAAACTCCGCGGGCAAGACACCAACTGCGAAATTCAACGACTAACAATCTTCCTCGAAGTTACCACAGTCGGGAGCGGAAGCGAAGCATTCCGGTGTGGCAACACGCACGGCCGAAGAGGGAATATTCGGAGCCCCGAGGGGTAAGGGTGTGGCTCACGTGACGGACGCACCACCGACGACCGCTGGTGGATCCACGGCCACCGATTCCCGGTTCGCGCACTTCAGGGCCGCTTCGCCCACCCTCCCCGGCCACGAGCGGTCTCGGATCCGGCGCGGGCCCCGGTGCCGAGGCGCACGAAAACCCTCAAGGAAGCACACTTCCCCGTAAAACCGCATGCGAGATCCGGGGTTACGCCACATTTTCTGTTTTTCCGAAGCCGTCGCGGCCTCCCCGCGAGGAACCGCCGTGTTCGTCCGGGTACCGCCCCGGGACTTCCCCGGTCGGCGTTTCTTCGGGAGGGAGATCCCGTCCCTCCGGATCGCAACGGCCTAGGAGTACGCGCGGTGGGAGAGGGCGGACACAAGCCGAGGCGCCCGCGGGGACGGCGGGCGCCAGGCGAAAGGGGTCGGGAGCTCAGCCCTGGTCGATTCCCACGAAGTGCCCCTCCTCGACCTCCAGGAGCGGCGCCGACGCATCGTCCGCCGCCACGGGCAGCACGACGTCCTCGGGCGGATTGGCCTCCAGTTCGGCGTCGACCTCCGCCCATGTCCGGTGCAGCTGCGGCACGCACGAGAGCAGATGGCGACTGTAGGGGTGCAACGGGTTGTCGAACACCTTGGACGTGGGCCCCATCTCCGCGATGGCGCCCTTGCGCAGGATCACCGACCTGTCGCTGACGTAGTTGCCCAACGACAGGTCGTGGGTCACGAACAGGATGCCGAGCCCGCGTTCCTTGAGGTCGGCGAGCAGGTTGAGCACGTCGATACGGGTGGAGGCGTCCAGCATGCTGATGATCTCGTCGGCCACCAGCAGCTTGATGTCCAAGAGCAGCGCGCGGGCGATCAGCAGCCGCTGGAGCTGGCCGCCGCTGAGCTGGTGCGGGTACTTGCCGAGGACGTTGTCCGGGTCCAGGCGCACCGTGGCCAGCGCGTCCAGGACCTTCTCCCGCCACACCGGGGCCGAGGTCTCCGGGAAGTAGGAGGTGCGGATCATCTCGAAGACCCGGTCGGCCTTGAAGATCGGGTTGAAGCAGCTGAACGGGTCCTGGAAGACCCCCTGCACCCGGCGGTAGTACTCCTTGCGCGCGGAGTGGCCCCGGATCGTGGTGATGTCGGTGCCCTCGAAGGTGATGCTCCCGGCCGAGGGCCTGGTCAGGCCCAGCACCATCTTGCCGATGGTGCTCTTGCCGCTGCCGCTCTCACCGATCAGCGAGACGACCTCGCCCGGCTCCACCGTCAGGTTGACGTCGCGGACCGCGCGCAGGCGCCCGCCGCCGAACGCGCCCACCCTGTACACCTTGTGCACGTGTTTGAGTTCCAGCACGGTCTACCTCACCCCGTCTTCCAGCAGGCGGCCCAGTGGCCGGGTTCGATCTCCACCAGCGGCGGCCGCTCGGAGCACTTGTCGAACGCCAACGGGCAGCGGTCCTTGAACCGGCAGCCGGTGGGCGGGTCGAGCAGTCCCGGCGGGGTACCGGGGATGCCCTCCAGTCGGCCCTGCACCGTGGTGGAGCCGACCTCGGGCAGCGCGCCGATGAGCATCTGGGTGTAGGGATGCCTGGGCTCGTTGATGACGGTCTTGGCCGACGCCTTCTCCACGATGTGGCCCGCGTACATCACCATGATCGTGTCCGCCATCTGGTACACGAGCGAGATGTCGTGGGTCACGAAGATCATGCTCTTGACGTACTCGCGGTCGCGGAACTCCACCAGGGACTCGGCGACCGCCCGCTGCGTGGACACGTCCAGGGCCGAGGTGACCTCGTCGGCGATGAGCAGCGAGGGGTTGAGCAGGGTGGAGATCACCATGACCACGCGCTGCTTCATACCGCCCGACAGCTCGATCGGGAAGCGGTCGAGCACGTCGGGGTCCAGGCCGACCAGCTCCAACCGCCGCTTGAGCTCGTCGGCGATGTCGGCGGGTCGGACACCGCGTGCACGCAGCAGCTCGTTGACCATCCGCCCGATCTTGCGGGTGGGGTTGAGCGCGCTCATCGCGTACTGCGGGATCAGCGAGATCTCGTGGTACCTGAACGGGACCATCGCCTCGTCGTCCCCGATGGGAACGTCCTTGCCGTCCAGTTCGACGGTGCCGCCGACGTGGCGCATCCGCGAGTCCAGGCGGATCAGACTCTTGCCCAGGGTGGTCTTGCCGCAGCCGGACTCGCCGGCCAGACCCATGATCTCCCCGTCCGCGAGGTCGAACGTGACGCCGTCGAGGGCGTGGACGTCCCCGCGCAGGGTCTGGTAGTAGACCTTCAGGTCGTTGACGCGAAGAGTCATCACAGCTCCCGCAGCTTGGGGTTGAAGACCTCGTCCAACCCGACGTTGAGGATGTACAGCGAGCCCACGATCACCGTGATGCCGAGCCCCGGCGGGACGAACCACCACCACATGCCGAGCGTCAGGGCGCTCCACTGCACCGCGCTCTCCAGCATCAGGCCGAGGGACACCCCGTTCGACGGGCCGGGGCCGATGAAGTCCAGGCCCTCCGCGGTAAGGACCGCTCCGCCGAAGAGCAGGATGAAGGACATCACCAGGTAGGAGCTCATGTTGGGCGCGATCTCGGTGGTGATGATCTTCCAGGTGCGCCGCCCGCTGAGCCGGGCCAGGTCCACGTAGTCGCGGGTGGCCAGCGACAGGGCCTGGGAGCGGACCGCACGCGCCGCCCACGGCCAGGTGGTCAGGCCGATGAACACGCCCTGCATGAACAGTCCGCGTACGTCCAGGTAGGCGATCGCGACGATGAGCACGACCAGCGCGGGCAGCACCAGGACCACGTTGGTGAGCATGTTGAGGATCTCGTCGACGATCCCGCCCTTGTAGCCGGCGACGAAGCCGACCGCGGTGCCGATGAGGAAGGCGACGCCTCCGCCGAAGACGCCGATGAGGAAGGTGGCGCGCACCCCGTACACGAACTGGGCCCAGATGTCCTGGCCGAAGGTGTTCGTGCCGAACCAGTACTCGCCGCCGGGCGGCTGGCTCTTGGGCCCGACGTAGTCGTTGGGGGTGTCGCTGACGAAGAAGGGTCCGAGGACGCCCAGGAGCAGGAAGGCCAGGACGATGCCCAGGCCGATGAGCAGCTTGGGATTGCGCCGGGCGAAGTGCAGGGTCTCGGAGACCTTGCGCTCGCCGGCCGGTTCGGGGGCGCCCGCGGTGTCCGCGGTGCCCGGAGCTCCGGCGACGTTCGTCATGAGGAGCCTCCCGTCATCTGGACCCGGGTACGCGGGTCGATCAGCACGTAGACGATGTCGATGATGAAGTTGGCGATCAGCACACCGACGACCACGAACAGGAAGATGCCCTGGAGCAGGAAGAAGTCGCGGCTGTTCAGGGAGTCCAGGATGAGGGTGCCGAGTCCGGGGTAGTTGAACACGATCTCGGTGAGCAGTGCCCCGGCGATGAGCGTTCCCAGCTGGACCGCCAGTCCGGTGATCTGCGGCAGCATCGCGTTGCGGAACGCGTAGCGCCGGACCAGCCTGCGCGGTGCGCCGAGGGCCTGGAGGTAGTTGGCGTAGTCCGCCTCCAGCTCGTAGA
>CALGOD010000873.1 GCA_937957845.1 uncultured Nocardiopsis sp. | reverse complement strand
GGTCTGATCCCGGGCTGCTCCCCTTCCCTCGTTCTCCCCCGCCTCCCCCGGAACCCCCTCCCCCTTGTGAGGAACACCGATGCCCCCTGCCGACCACCCTCCCTCCAGTGGACCGCTGACCACGAACGAGCAGGTCCAGATGCTCAGCGACAGCGAGGAGAAGGTCAGCCCGTCCACCTTTCCCGTGCCCACCGCATCGCCCGACTACATCGAGGGCCTGGCCGAGGACCTGCGCACCGCGGGCGGGTCGGTGGCCGACCGTGGCAACGACATCACCTCCTCCTGGGGCGGCCTGACCAACTGTTACAAGGCTCCCGAGGCCGACGAGCTCTACACCGTCCTGGGCCCCGTGGCGAGTGACGGGGACCTGGTCCTGGAGGGCATGGACCAGGCGGCCACCGCCCTGGAGACCTTCGCGGGCACCCTGCGCTCCATCAAGAGCCGCTGGTCCACGCTCAGGACCGAGGCCTACGAGTTCCGCGCCCGCATCGACGCCAAGGGGGAGGACTGGCGCGATGCCGAGGGGCTGGCCGGGTTCTTCGGCATCGGCGACAGCCCCGACGTGGAGAAGAACAAGGAGCTCATCGACCGCGGAACGGCCCTCATCGAGGAGTACGAGGAGGCCGAGTGCGACTGCGCCAACGCCCTCAACAAGTACGTGCCCGGCCGCACCCGGTTCGAGGCGATGCCCGAGGGCGGCGGCGACCTCGACCCGAACGTGTTCTACCACGGCTATGAGCAGGACCTGTCCGAACTCGCCACCGAGTGGGGCATGAGCGGGGCCACCACCGACGAGCACTGGTGGGTCGACGTCGGGGCCTCGGTGTGGGACTTCGGTGTCGGCGCGGTCGAGGGCACCGGCGCGATGCTGGGCGCGCACAGCTCCGAGGGCTGGTTCCAGATGTCCTGGGGCGACGCCTTGCTGGAGTACCACGAGGACAACCTCCAGTCCACCCTGAGCCTGGTGGGCATGTACGACGCCGAGTCCGACAGTTACGGCTGGGCGGGGCTGGACACCGTGGGCAGTGCGTGGAAGGACCTGGCCCACTCGGTGGTGCCCTGGGAGGAGTGGGGAGAGCGTCCCGGCTACGTGATCGGCACCGCTCTGCTCAACATCGGCGCCACGGTGGGCGGTGCGGTCCTGACCGCCACGGGTGTGGGCGCGGTGGTCGGTGTGCCGCTGATGGCCTGGCGCGGCATGGCCATCCTGGACGGCATGGGCGGCCGCGGCGGCGGGGGTTCCGGGGGCGGCTCCGGAACCATGCCCGACCTGGACACGAACCTGACGGTGGACATCCCCCGCTTCGGCGACCAGGGGTCACCGGTCATCGACCTGGACACGGCCCGGTTCGCCGACGGCGGTTCCGGCCCCGGACAGCTGGCCGACGCCAACTCCGCTCTGAGCCGCCTGCTCAACGCGTCCGACAGCTCCTCTTCCGGCAACGGATCGCCGGACGCCCCCAGAGCGCGTCCGGTGTCCGACACCTCCGACGAGCGGTCCACGACCGGTTCACGCAGCAGCAGGTCGGAGGAGAGTGGTGCGGACCCCTACGCCGAGGACCTGCTGACGGTCGAGGACGTGCTCAACCCGGCCTCACCGGAGGCCACTCGGCTGCGTGACGCCTACCAGGGCGAGTTCCTGGAGGCCGACAGCCGTGGCGGCGGTTCCTCTTCGGAATGGGAGGCCGGCTCGGGAAGCGGCCGGGATTCCTCCACCGGACCCGAGCCGAACAGGGAGCCCGCGCTCGTAGGTGGTCGTCCCGACACCCTGACGGAACAGGCCTCCTCCCCCTCGGACAGGACCCAACGCGCGGACCTGAGCGACAGCACGGGGCGTTCCTCCGACGCCGACCGGGTGGGAGAACGCGACTCGCGTGCCGGCCAGGACGCACCGAACGGCCGCGACAGTGGCACCGAGCGGACACGGGACGGGAGTGCCGGGGGTCGCGGGCCCGACCTGCGCGACGACCGGCCCGGCGCCACCAACCGCACCGACACCACGCCCTCCCGGGAAGGAAGCGACCCCAAGGACCGGGACGCCTCCCGGGACGACTCCACCGATCGTCGTACGAAGGAGAAGGACTCCCCCCGCTCCGACCGGGGCGAGGGCGAACGTTCCGGTTCCGACCGCCATGGGCGCGACGGGGATCGGCCCGGCCAGGACGGCCGCCGCCATCCAGGGCTCGGGCCGGACGATCCGGACTCTCCGAACACCCGTCGTGACGGCGATGGCACGGACTCCGACAACCGGTCCAGGTCGGACGCCGACGCGGGACGTGACGGGGATGGTGACAAGAGCCGCTCCGACTCTGACTCCCCCGATACGAAGCGCGAAGATCCTTCCACGGGTACCGAGGAACAGCCCAGGGGCAGGAATATGACCTCCGAGGAGAGGTTCAACGCCGCCCAAAAATATCTCAAAGGTCAGGTTTGGACCTCCGGCAAGCAGTTTGTCACCGACTTCGTCAAGTACATCAACCAGCACAGCGGACTTTTCGATATCTATTACAATAAAAAAGACGGTCACCGCTGGAGCATTGAAGCAAAAATCGGAGATTGGATCGTCCCACAGATCCAGAAGGCAGCAAACCTTAAGTGGATCGCAAAAGACAAACTTCCCCCTCCCGACAGGCCAAAATATCTATTCCCAGAGAAGAGAAGAATTTTCACTAGGAGGGAGAATCACCCAGGGAACACCAATCTTGACGACTTGGCCGAGAACAGACTCAAGAAGATCAATGATCTTAAAGTCGCAGAAAATGAACACAGAAAAATACTTAAGGAACACAAGGACGCAAAGCACCCTAAAGTCCTCGAAGCAGACAAAAAGCGGTCCAAAATCCATGGCGAGATGACTAGAGCCAGCGAAGCCTATGGAGAGGCCACAGCAGCATCCTACATTTCTGATATTTTCGACGGAAAAACCACATATGACATCGTTAAAAGATACGGGGGAGGGGAGCCTGTCAACGGAAAAATGACACTCCCTGAAGCGCTGGGAGATAATCTCCTTAATAAGGTGGACACCGCCCCCGGAAGTGGCAACTTCCAGTTCGATCAGATCCACAGGACAAGCGATGGCGGATTCGTCATCACCGAAGCCAAGGGAGACATAAAAACTAAACTCGGAGAAAGAAAGATCGGCTCCGGGGAGAACGAAAGAATGATCTCCCAAGGGGTGTATGATTATCTCCAAGCCACATTTAGAGACATGCGACTACGAGGAGCAAAAGATACTAGAACAGAAAAAGAACTTGAAGAAGCAGGCCTAATAAACGAAGGAGCTCTCGCAAGAGATCTAAAAAAAGCACTCCGAGAAGGCAAGCTCTACTATGCAGAAATCAAGGGAGTCACCACAGAAGGCGGAAAACACGGAGGAGTCACATTCGGTCTATTCGATGTGTCCGAAGGTGAGCTAAATAAAATCAATGAAGAAAAGCCAGAAGGAAACAAAAATGACAAACTTCCCTCCCCGGCATGACGTAAGCACCCCCGGATATGAGCGCTACCTGGAGGGAATCGAAGAAGACCGAGAAACCGAGATCGAGGGCATGGTGAAAGCCCCCTACACCGTAGGCATGACCCTAGATGAGATGGCACTAGGCGCACGGATCGCTCTGGCTGTGGATCCGGATGCTTCGGAGCTGTACACCTGGGAAGCCTGGACCACCTGGATGCAGGTCGCCGAAGCCGTCTTCGCCATGTCCACCGCACCCCCCAACACCACCGTCCAACGCCTCATCAACCAAAAAACCCGCACCCTGCACGCCATCACCCCCGGACCCGAAAGCGACGCGGGCACCTGGATCACCGCCTTCTTCCTCGCCATCACCTGCCGAGACGAAGAACGCGTCCACTTCCTCTGCCAGATCCCCGCCTCCTTCCTCAAAGAAGCAGGCGAAAGCCGCGGCGGCGGATACGACGACTACATCTATCCCTGGATCACCGCACTCCAGGACTTCATCCTCAACCGCCCCGAACTAGGCGACAACCTCTACCAAGCCATGCGGCTCTCCGACCCCGAGCACGCCCGCATCAGCAGCCCCGAAAACCTCAACACGTTCGTCTTCCCCCCGATGAACGCCCTCTACCGCCTCGCCGAACACGACACCGACAAGTTCAACGAAGCCCTCGCCCAAGGCATCCACCTCTTCCACGACCACTACACCGCGGACGAAGAACGCACCAAAGACCTCATGGGAGCCGTCCCGCTGTTCCTGCTGGGTATCGCCTGTCTGGCCCATGACCTCAGCCAAGTCGCCCCCGACTTCCAACCCGACCTCAGCTCCGACTACCTGCCCGAACACATCCTCAAACGTTCCTGGCACGGAGAATTTCCCATCTGAAAAGCCCTCCGTACGATGCGCGGAGGTGGCCGCAGACAATAGAATTATAAATTGTTTTGAAAGCCTTAAGAGAAAGAGAGAACATTAGACTAAGGAATAAACCACCCCAAACACCCAAACATTTCCCTTCATGCCTTTTATGTTAGTGAAATGAAGATAGTCAATTTAGAATCTTTGGATTTCCCTGACGAATGGTCAGCAGAGCACGAAGGAGAGCCCTTCACCGGGTATTCCCTGGAAGAAGAAGACGGCTATTCTTCCTTTCAGCTATTTATCTCTGGCACAGCAAATGGCCCTGACTATATCCGGGCAAAGACAGGGTTTCTCATCAGCTACGGTAATAGGAGTCGGTTTGGCCTTACGCCTGGCGCTTCTTACGACTGGGATATTGATGGAAACTTGATCTCCGAGATCATAAAAGATGACACTGGAAAATCTATCATTGAAAGAGAATGGAATTCTTCCGGGGAGCTCGT
>CALGOD010000872.1 GCA_937957845.1 uncultured Nocardiopsis sp. | reverse complement strand
CCCTTCCGGGCCGCCCCCGTGCCCTCCGGGCCGGGGGCGGTCTCCTGAGCCCGACGGCCCGGAGGGAACGCCGCCCCCGTGCGAGGGGGACGACGGACGTGACGCCCCGGCCGCCGCCCCGGAGTACCGGGCGGCGGCCGGACCCGTCAGCGCTTGCGCGGCTGCAGGTGGCTGGTGACGGCCAGCCTGTTGTACAGGTTCATCATCGCGATCGCGGCGATGAGCGCGGCCAGGGTCTGCTCGTCGAAGTGCTCGGCGGCGGCGTCGTAGACCTCGTCGGAGACCCCGTGCTCGCCCATCCGGGTGATCTCGTCGGTGAGCGCCAGAGCGGCCCGCTCGGCGTCGCTGAAGATCGCGCCCGACTCGTACCAGGCGGAGACCAGGAAGAGCCTCTGCTGGTCCTCCCCCTCCTTCAGGGCCTTGGTCGTGTGCAGATCGACGCAGAAGGAACAGCCGTTGAGCACCGAGGAGCGCAGCTTGACCAGTTCCAGGAGACGAATGTCGACGTGCTCGGCGATGATCTTGTCGACCTCGTCCAGCTTTTGATAGACCTCGGGAAGCTTTTTCGCCCAGATCACGCGTTCTTTGGCCACGGGAACCGTCCTCCTGTCGGACACCTACGTCGTTTCCGCCCCGTCGGCCGGGGTTCGTCGCCCACGCTACCAACGCTCCGCGCGGGCCGCCCGGGCGTCGGACATCGAAGACGCGAGGAAAAGAAGAATCTCCTGTTCGCCCTTCTTTTCGTCGGTCCCCGCGCCTCTCGAAGAAGCTTTTCCACTTCGCCCTCACCTGTCGGTGATGTTAGGTTTCCAGGGGCCCGCGAGAAACGAATTCCCCAGGAGAACCGATGCCCCCCGAGCCCGGTTCGGACACCGGCGAAGAACCCTCTGGACCCCTCGACGTCGCGGAGCCACCCAGGGCCGCGTCCTCCGTCGGCGCGGTGGCTCGCCGGATCACGGGCAAGGCGATCCCCCTCTACCTGTCCATGCTCGCCACCATGGCGGGCGGCGCCGTCACCGCGGGCGTGCTCGGCAACGCCGCGACCACGCAGCTGGCGGCGTACGCACTGGTCATCGCGGTGTTCAACCCGGCGCTGATGGTCGTCCAGGGTGCACTGCGCGGATCGATGCCCTTCATCTCCGAGAAGGAGGAGGACCCGCGGGCCCTGGCCCCCGTGGTCCGTGACGGCCTCTGGCTGGCCCTGGTCCTGGGCGTACTCGGCGGCGCCCTGGTGGGCACCGCCCCGCTGTGGGGGCGTCTGCTCGGGGTGGCCGAGCCCACGCTGACCGCGCTCGGCGCCTACCCCCTGCTCATGGGCCTGTACGTGGTGATCACGTCGGTGAAGGCCTCGGTGACCGTGCTCCTCATCGGGTTGGGGCACAACCGCACCGTCCTGGTGTTGAGCCTGGTCACCACCGCCCTCGCCGTCGTTCTCACCCCTGCCCTGGTCTTGGGGGCCGGCCCCCTGCCCGCGATGGGTCTGAACGGCGCAGGGGTCGCGGCACTGATCGACGGCTCCGTCACGGTCTGCCTCTCCCTGTACCTCTCCCGCCGAAGGACCGTCCTGCGCGGGCACCGGGTCGGTCTCGGCGCGCCCCGGCCCAGTGGTGTCCGGGCGATCGCCCGGGTGGGTCTGCCCACCGGATCCACACTGTTGATCAAGTTCGCGGCGCTGAGCGTGCTGGCGCTGGCCGTGGCCCGGACCGGTCCGACCGACGCCGCCGTCCACCAGCTGCTCGTGGTCGTCTCCACCTTCGCCTTCCTCGCGGCGACGGCCACCGGACAGTCGTCGATCCCCCTCACCGCCCGCGCCGCCGCCAAGGGTGACCGTGCCGGGGCCCGCCGGTCCGTCCTGGCCGCCCATCTGGTGGCCCTTCCCGTGGTCGTGACGAGCGCGGCACTGGTATGGGCCGCCCCCGAACCGATCATCGGACTGCTCACCGACGACCCGGAGGTGGCGGGGACGGTGACCGCGCTGCTTCCAGTGCTCTTCGTGGTGGTCATGGCCGACGCCACTCAGGCCCTGTCCGGTATGGGCCTACTGGGCGTCAAGAACGCCAGGCCGTCGATGTACGCGTTCGCGGTCTGCTACGGGCTGCTGGCCCTGGTGGCGGTGCCCGCTGTGGAGACCGGAGGGCTGCCCCTGTTGTGGACCGCCTACGCCGTGGCCACGGTGGGGCTGGTGTTCGCCCAGGGCCTGGCGTTCTGGCGCACGTCCGCGCGGATCTGAGGCGGTGCCTCCCTCCCCGGGGTTCGGGGAGGCACCACGTATGTGGCACCGCCCCGAGGGCATGGGTGGGGTCTCAGCGGTGGGTGGCCAGCCAGGTCCTCACCAGACCGGCCAACTCATCGAACTCCCCCGGACCGGCCGCCACCCGTTCCCCAAAGTGAGGTACCGGCCTTGGACGGTGGAACAGGTAGGGGCGTACTCCGCGTACCCCGTCGTCATCGACACACCAGCCCTGTTCGGAGGGGTGGGGCTCACGCGGTCGCGGTACCCGCACCGGCCGGGGAACCGGGCGTGGGTGTCGGGCTGCGGCCAGAGCGCTTTCCGGAGGTGGAGTCCGCACTCCAGGAACAGCGGTCCTGGTGCCGGGCAAGGGCTTCGGGTGCTCCCGTGCGCGTGGTCGAGGCGACGGCAGTGGGCGCCGTTCCGGTCGCCGGACGTCCACGGAGCTGCACAACAGCGCGGCGAGCACCGCCCCGAACAACCACCGCACTCGCCCGGCCCACCCTCGGACGGGTTTGCGGTGCTTCCCACTAGGCTTTTCCACGATCTCCTCCTGCTTGTGTCAGGTGGGGATTCAGCCCTGGTCCGGTGCCGTGAACACCGGGCCGGGGCGTCTCCACTTTCTCTGTCATCTGTTGTGTGCGGCGCGGGTGGGTGTCATTGGTCCCG
>CALGOD010000871.1 GCA_937957845.1 uncultured Nocardiopsis sp. | reverse complement strand
GTGGGCGTCGCGGGGCACCTGAGCCGTCCGTCGCTCAGGGACGCACGGCGGTGACGAAGTTGGCGCGGTAATAGTCGTTCAGGGTGACCTCGCCGATGGGGCGGGACGAGGTGGAGGCGTGCACCATGATGTTGTCCCCCGCGTAGATGCCCACGTGGTCGGGACCGCTGTTTCCGGGGTAGAAGAACAGCAGGTCACCGGGCTGCTTGTTCTCCCAGGAGACTCGTTGGCCGACGTTGACCTGCTGGTAGGTGGTGCGCGGCAGACTCACGCCGGCCGCGCCCCAGGCGGCCTGGGTCAGTCCGGAGCAGTCGTAGCCGTTGGGCCCGGTGCCTCCCCAGACGTAGGGTTTGCCGACCTGGGAGTAGGCGAAGTCCAACGCGACCCGTGCGTTGCCGGAGGCGGGACCGGTGTAGCTACCACCGCCGCCGCCACCACCGCCGCCACCACCGGTGGTCTGGCCGATGTTCTCGGTGGCCGCCGCCTGTTCCTCGGCGGTCAGCTCCTCCAGGATCGCCTCCTGCTCGCTGATGGCCTCCTTGGCCTCCTCGGCCGCCTCCTCGGCCTCTTCCAGGGCCTCGGCCGCCTCCTCCTCGGTCGCGGTGAGCTCGGCCTCCAGCGTCTCGAGGTTCTCCAGCTCCGTCATGTACTGTTCGAGGCCGCTGTCGTGCTGTCCCGCCAGGAAGTCCAGGTCGGCCTGGTGGGCCAGGGCGTCCTCGGGCCCCGTGGAGCTGAGCAGCTGGTGGAACGAGGTCAGGTCGGTGCCGGTGTAGGTGGAGCCGGCGAGTCGGCGCGCGCCCAGGCCGAGCTCCTCGACCTTCTCCCGAGCCTCCTCGACCTCCTCCAGGACCTCCTCGAGTTTCTCCTCGGCGGCCTCGTGGACCTCCTTGGCCTCGTTGTAGGTCCCGTTGAGGGAGATGTACTCCTCCTCGAGGCGTTCGATCTCCTCGCGGACCTCCTCGGCCGTGGGATCGGCGTGGGCCACCGTGCAGGGTAGGAGGAAGGCAACGGCGGTGAGGGAGGCGACGACCGCTGTGCGACGCCCGCTGTGGCGGGATGCGAACACGTGTAGCACCTTTCTCTCCTCGTCCCCGGTCACGCGGGAGCAAGGGATGCACCGGGTGGGGGTGGAGGTCTCAGACCCGCGGCCCGGGGGCGGGGCGGCGCGCGGCCCGAGGGAGCGGGGGACCGCGGCCCGGGAACGGGCTCGGTGGACCCGGGCGCGGCCGTCACCGCCAGGGGGCGGTGAAGAGGAACGACCACGCTCGGCGATGAACATTAGTGCATGCGCCAGGCCACTCTCAACCTTTTCGTGATGTTCCACCAGCAGGTGCGGTGTGTCCGAAAACCACTTCGGTGTCCTTAACAGCACGAAGGCCGTCAACCGGCGGCTGACGGCCTTTCATGAATGCGAGACGTGTGGCGGACGACACCCTCGGTCACGGGTTCCTCGGGGCGGAGGACATCCGACCCCGAGGCGACCCGGAAACGGAACGGAGATCCGGCGGGAGCCCGATCCGGGCATCCACCGCTAGGGACGTACGGCGAACTCGAACTGGCCGGCCCAGTACGCGGCCAGCCCCACGACCTCGATGTTGCGGCCCGTGCGCGGCGCGTGCACCATCTGGCCGTTACCCGCGTAGAGGCCGTCGTGGTTCAGTCCGGAGAAGAACATGATGTCGCCGGGCTGCAGGGCGTTGATGTCGTAGATGCGTTGGCCGACCTCGGCCTGGGCGTAGGTGGTGCGGGGCAGGTCCACGCCACCCGCACGCCAGGCCGCCTGGACCAGGCCGGAGCAGTCGTAGCCGTTGGGGCCGGTGCCGCCCCAGATGTAGGGCTTGCCGATCTGGGCGTAGGCGAAGTCCAGGGCGGCGGCCGCGCTTCCCGAGGCGTTGCCGGTGTAGGACTGCCCACCGCTGTCGTTGGCGCCCTGGGTGGAGGCGTCCGCGTCGGGGAACTGGGACAGGAGCGTCTGCTGCTCCTCGATCTTGGCCTCGACCTCGTCCTTGGCCTCCTCGGCCTCCTCAAGCGCTTCCTCGGCCTCCTCCAAGGCCTCCTCGGCCTCGTCCTTGAGGCTGAAGAGACGCTCGGAGGACTCACCGAACTCCTCCAGCTGGGACTGCTGGGACTCCGACAGGTAGTTCAGGTCGGCGTTCTGCTCCAGCAGGGCCTCGGGCCCGTCGGAGGTGAGGATGTTGGTGGTGGAGTCCAGCTCACCGGACTGGTAGGTGGCGTTGGCGAGCCCCTGGACCTTGCCGCGCAGCTCCTCGTAGCGCTCCTCCTCGTCCCCGACCTGTTCTTCCAGCTCCTCGTAGAGGGCTTCGGCGACCTCGTGGTCCTCCTTGGCCTGGTTGTAGGCCTCGACGGCGGCGGAGGCCTCCTCGTTGAGCTCCTCGATCTTGGCCTCGACCTCGTCCCTTGTCGGCTCCGCGTGAGCGGTGCCCGGAACGATGAGGGTGCTGGCGACGACCGCGCCGAGTCCGGTCGTAGCAGCGATTCGGCGAGCCGTACGCCGACCACCGGGATTCTTCATGGCGGTCCACGCTCCTTGAGGTCTGGAAAATCCGCACGGGGGGTGCTGGGAGAACGGTCATGGGGTCCGTGCGGGGGCACGGGAGACTCAGCGTGAGGATCCCCACCGTTGGGCACAAGGGTGGCCGTCTATCCGATGGGACTCTCACGTTCCTGGAAAAACCTAGCGGACCGTCGCGCACGGCTCAACCACGGACCCCACTCCCCGGGTGTTCCACACCCGCGGAACGTCCCCGTTGCGACTCCGCCGCGAGCCCTCAGCCGTGCGCCTCCACCCGGGACAGGAAGATCGTCGAGGGCACCGCGCGGGCCCCCGCACGGCGCACCGCCGTCACGATCTCACGGTCGGAGGTGACCACCGCGATGGGCCGCCCCGGTGGTTCGGCGTGCACCAACCGCACGATCAGCTCGTCCGCCGTCTCCCCGGGGGCGCTGAACAGCAGTCGCACCCGGCGTGTCGGAGCCATCACCGGAGGGGTGTCCACGTCCGCGCCGTCGAACACGCACGTGATCTCCGCCTTGGTGCGACTGGCCAGACCTTCGAGGGAACTCATCAGGCGGGTGCGCTGGTCCGCCAGGGGAAGCCTGCCGTAACCGGTCTTGGTGACGTTGTAGCCGTCCACCAGGAGATGGACCCGTGGCACCCGCAACAGATGCTCCAGCAGGCCGGGGTCGTCGTCGGGCAGCCCACCCAGCGACACACGTCTCTGCTGTTCGTTCTCGGCCACCAGGTCGGCCGGGACGGTGAGGGACGCGGGCAGCGCCAACTCCCGACGCAGTCCGTGCGAGGCCTCCACCAGGACGTCCAATAACACCCGTAGACGCGCCTCGTCGGCACTGCGCCCGGCGCGTACCGCACGACGAACGCTCTCCACCTGCGCCTCGGCCTCGGTCAGGCGTGATCGCAGACGCCGGTTCTCGAGTTCTAAGGCGCCGACCTGCGTGGCGGTCTCCGACTCGCGGTCGGCCGTGCGGGACAGGGCGAGCGAGGCGCGCTCGGCGGCCTCCTTGGCCCGCTGACGCTCGGAGTGCACCTTTCGGCGCAGCTCCACGATCTCGGCGCGCTGTTCCTTGAGCTGGGAACGTAGGCGTTCCACCTCCGTCTGGTGGTCGTGCCGGACCTCGTCCAGTCGGCGGCGCGTGGCCTCCAGAGCCGCCGCGGTCTCGCCCACCTCCTTGACACTGGTC
>CALGOD010000870.1 GCA_937957845.1 uncultured Nocardiopsis sp. | reverse complement strand
TCCGTGGCCCGGAGGGTGGACGTACGGTGGTCGTGTGGGCGGGATAGCCCGCGGTCAGTGGGGTACAGAACCGCCAAGAAGCGGGTATACGGCCCGTATGGCAGGCTGGCAGGTGCCCCATGGCGACCCATGATCCCTCCGGAGGGCGCGTGACCCCGGTGGTCACGATCTCGGCCACCTACGGTGCGGGAGGCGGCGTGATCGGCCCGGCCGTCGCCGCACGACTGGGTGTGGCCTTCCTGGACCGCGCGGTCCCCAGCGCGGTGGCCGCGCAGATCGGATGTTCCCTGGACGAGGCCCTCCAACGCGATGACCGCGCGCCGGGCCGGCTCGAACGCCTGCTCTCCAGCGCGGCCCGCCTGCCCACCGTCACCATCGGCAGCGTGGACACCGTCTTCATCGGCACCACCAACGACGAGGGTCGTCTCCTCTACGACCACGAGTTCGTGGAACAGACGGAACGGGTCGTGGGCGAGGTCGCCCACAACGGCGGCGTCGTCCTCGGACGGGCCGCCGCCGTGGTGCTCGCGGACCATCCCACCGCCCTGCACGTGCGTCTGGACGGTGACCGTCACGCCCGTCTACGTCGGGCACAGGAGTTGTGGGAGGCGGGAGACCGCACCGAGCGCTGCGGTCACGACTGGAGTGGGGAGGCGCCCACCCTGCGTCTGCTCGACGACAACGACCGCGCCCGAGCGGCCTACGTGCGACGGTTCTACCGGACCGATCCGGCCGATCCGCGCCACTACCACCTGGTCCTGGACGCTCTGTCGCTGACGCTCGGGGCCTGCACGGACCTCATCGTGCGAGCGGCACGCGACCGCGCGGTCACAACGGACACAGGCGCCTCGCCGGCTGACCACCGAGACACGCAAGAGGCATCATAAATTGTGCAATTTTTTCCCATAGCGGGAATTGTTGCTTTGTGCTGACGGTGGGGGCTTGACTCGGGTAGGGTGAGGCGACTCGGTTGCGGGCTCAGGGCGGTCTCCCCCGAACCGGGTCCCGCGCGCGGGCGGCACCGGAGGTGCCCCGCGGACGCACGACACCGAGCAAGAGCCAAGGAGCAACACGTGGCCACCCTTCCCAGCGTTTCCTACTCCATCACCGTCCGTCTCGAATTGGACGCTGGGGGCAGTGCGGTCGGTAGTCTCACCAACGCCGTGGAGCGGGTGGGTGGCATGGTCACCGCACTGGACGTGGCCGCGGCCGAGCGTGAACGCATCCGGATCGACGTCACGTGCGCCGCCCGCGACACCGAACACGCACAGGCCATCATCGGAGCCCTCGCCGCCCTCGAGGGCGTGGTCGTGCACAAGGTCAGCGACCGCACCTTCCTCATGCACCTGGGCGGCAAGATCGAGATGAAGTCCAAGGTGGCGCTGCGCAACCGCGACGAGCTCTCCATGGCCTACACCCCCGGTGTCGCCCGTGTCTCCCAGGCCATCGCCGCCAACAAGGACGACGCCCGCCGGTTGACCATCAAACGCAACAGCGTCGCCGTGGTCACCGACGGCTCCGCGGTCCTGGGACTGGGCAACATCGGACCCGAGGCCGCCATGCCGGTCATGGAGGGGAAGGCCGCCCTGTTCAAACGCTTCGCCGACATCGACGCCTGGCCGATCGCCCTGGACACCCAGGACGTGGACGAGATCGTCCGCACCGTTCAGATCCTCGCCCCCGGGTTCGGCGGCATCAACCTGGAGGACATCTCCGCCCCCCGCTGCTTCGAGGTCGAGGCCCGCCTGCGCGAGCTGCTCGACATCCCCGTCTTCCACGACGACCAGCACGGCACGGCCATCGTCGTCCTGGCGGCCCTGCGCAACGGCCTGCGGGTGGTGGGCAAGAAGCTCAGCGAGGTCCGCATCACCATGTCCGGTGCGGGTGCCGCGGGCACCGCGATCCTCAAACTGCTCAAGCACGCCGGCGCCCGTGACATCATCGTCACCGACCTCCACGGAGCCGTGCATCCCGGTCGCGAGGACTTGGACGCCAACCTGCGGTGGATCGCGGAGAACACCAACCCCACGGGCTACAGCGGCGACCTGCGCGGCGCAGTGAGAGGGGCGGACGTGTTCATCGGCGTGTCCGCGCCCAACGTGCTCAGCGGTGAGGACATCGCCGAGATGAACAGCGACTCCATCATCTTCGCGCTGGCCAACCCCGAACCCGAGATCGATCCGGACATCGCGCACCTGCACGCCGCCGTCGTGGCCACCGGCCGCAGCGACTACCCCAACCAGATCAACAACGTCCTGGTGTTCCCCGGCTTCTTCCGTGGTCTGCTGGACGCGCAGAGCCACTACGTCAACTCGGACATGATGGTCGCCGCGGCCGAGGCCCTGGCCGACGTGGTCACCGAGGACGAGTTGAGCGCCAACTACATCATCCCCAGCGTCTTCCACTCCGACCTGTCCCACCACGTGGCCACCGCCGTGCGTGAGGCCGCGCAACGTGACCGGGACGCCCGTGGAAAGTGATTCCGCGGACCTCGTCGGGGATAACGGCGTGGAGAACACGGGCACGTCGACGTGGGTTCCGGGGTAGGTGTGGGACATGGACCAGCCGACGATGACCGGACGCCTCCTCGTGGCGGCTCCCCTTCTCCAGGAGGACTCCTTCCGTCGTTCGGTGGTGTTCGTCGTCGACGACACCTCCGACGGCACCCTCGGGGTGATCCTCAACCGGCCGTTGAGCCTGGCCGTGGACGAGGTCGTCACCGGTTGGGGCTCCTACGCCAGCGAACCCGCGGTGATGTTCTCCGGGGGACCCGTCGGTCCGGGTTCGGGTATCGCCCTGGGGGTGGCCGGGCCGGGAGAGCCGCCACCGGGATGGGTGCCACTGGACGGACTGAGCCCACGGACGGGGCTGGAAGGTGTGGGCGTGGTCGACCTTGACGGGCCTCTCCAGACCCTGGGCGGGGCGCTGGGGGCGTTCCGTGTCTTCGCCGGTTACGCCGGGTGGAGTGAGGGCCAGTTGACCGAGGAGATCGACGAGGGGGCCTGGTACGTGGTGGACGCGTTCGCCGACGACATCTTCACCACCGCCCCGGAGGGCCTGTGGTCCCGGGTGCTGCGTCGCCAGGGCGGTGACATGGCGTTGATCTCCACCTTCCCCGAGGATCCGACCATGAACTGAGTCCGCCAGGGTGGGGCGCGACACCCTATACCGTGGAACACAGACGTCGAAAGGTGTGAGGCACGATGGCGATGGACATTCTCAACAAGGTCCTCCCGGACAGCGAGACCAAACCGGACATCTCCCACGGTGACGGGGATCGGGAACGGTTCGCCCACTACGTGCAGAAGGACAAGATCACCGAGAGCGCGGTCACGGGCAACCCGGTGATCGCCCTGTGTGGCAAGGTCTGGGTGCCCAACCGGGACCCGAAGAAGTTCCCCGTGTGCCCCGAGTGCAAGAAGGCCTACGAGGAGATGATGAAGTAGGACTCCTCCCCCGGTCCGGTGTTCCGCGGGGGACGGCCGCGATCACCGCGGCGCACGCCCGGGGCCCTGGCACACGAAACGGTGTGCACCAGGGCCCCGGGCGTCGGTCCTTTCACGGGCGGAGGGGCACGGGAAGTGCCGCCGAGCGTGCTACGACACGTTCTCGGGGGAGGCCGCCTCCGCCGTCACGCCCCTGTCCCGGCCGCCGCTCCGCCCGGCACGGGTCCCGTCCGGTGACGAGGTCCCGCGCGCAGAGGGGGTCACCGTCCGTCGGGGCGGCCGTGTCCTCCTGGACGGGGGCGATCTCACCGTTCGGGCGGGGGAGCCGCCGACCCTGGTCGGTCCCAACGGCGCGGGCGGGTCCCCCTGTTCTCGGTCCTCTCGGGAGGCGTGAAGGGGAATCCGGTCGAGGGAGGGCCACGAGGGCACCGTGCGCCTGGACGATCGCGGTCTCACCGAAGGGACTCCCGCCGGACCGGCCCCGCGCCGGGCCGTCCTGCCATAGGAGACGGTGGTCGGTTCTCCCCTCCCCGTGACAGAGCTCGTCGCCATGGGCCGGACGCCCTGGGCGGGGCCGAGCACTCAGGAGAAGGACGACGCCGCCGTTTCCCAGGCCATGGAGGGCACGGGGGCGCCCCCTCTCGCGGAGCGGCGCTTCCCCACG
Source organism: uncultured Nocardiopsis sp. (assembly GCA_937957845.1). Lineage (GTDB taxonomy): Bacteria > Actinomycetota > Actinomycetes > Streptosporangiales > Streptosporangiaceae > Nocardiopsis. Next base: position 174 of record CALGOD010000870.1, on the reverse strand, counting down.
GTGTCGGGCGGGGAACGGGCGCGGGTGATGCTCGCCCGTCTCCTGGCTCAGGACACCCGACCGCTCCTGTGGGACGAGCCGACGGCCGCGTCGGGCCTTCGGCACCAGGAACTCGTCCTGGGCATCGCGGAACAGCTCACGGAGCGCGGTGGGGCGGTTATCGTGGTGCTGCAC
>CALGOD010000869.1 GCA_937957845.1 uncultured Nocardiopsis sp. | reverse complement strand
GGAAGGGCGGACCGGAGCACCGCGACAGGACCTCTCCCGTCGGTCCCGGCGAAATCGCGCGCAGGACGCCCTGGGATCCGCCACGGCGGGTCGGGAGAGGCCCTAACCTGACCGGAGCAACGCAAGGCCACACTCAGGGGGAGGACGATGAACTCACGTCACGGTGACGGCCGGGGGCGTCGGCGGGGAGGCGGAGGCCGCGGCGGTGGGCACAGACCCGAACCGGAGCCCCTGCGCGGAGTACGCGACGACGCCCGCCTCTCCGAGGAACTCCTGCGTATGGACGGGGCCTCCTACGGGCGTTACAAGTCCCTTCGTGGGGACTGGGACTTCGGTGACTTCACCCTGACCGTGCAGCGGGTACAGGCCGACCCCTTCGCTCCGCCCTCACGCGTGCGTGTGCTCGTTCCGGACAGCGGTGTCCCCGAGAGCGCCTGGGGCGACCCGGTACGCCGTCGCGCCACCGCCGACTACCTGGGACGGCGGGCCCACCGGTTGCTACGGGGGTCGCTGCTCAGGATCGACGTCGGGGGTCAGGAGGTCATCGAACGTTCCTCCTGCCGGCTCACCGACGGTGGTGTCGACCTGCGCATCGGTATCGACCTTCCGGGCCACGGTCGCCGTATCGACGGCCGCACGGCCGAGCGCGAACTGTGCCGCACTCTGCCCGACCTGGTCGACGGACTGGACTGGGAGGAGATCGACGTCGAGGAGGCGGTCGCCTTCGCCGACGCTGTGGCGGACGCGGTGGCCCTGCGTTCCCGACTGGGGGAGCGCGGGCTGGTCGCCTTCGTCGCCGACGGTGCGATCCTGCCCAGGCGCAGCGGTGTCAGTGACGAGCCCATGACCCGGGGAGCGGTGCCCTTCACCTCTCCCGAGAGTCTGCGTGTGAGCGTCGAGCTGCCCCACCACGGCACCGTGAGCGGTATGGGCGTCCCCGAGGGCATCACCCTCATCGTCGGCGGCGGCTTCCATGGCAAGTCCACGCTGCTGCACGCCTTGGAGCGTGGAGTCTACGACCACGTGCCCGGTGACGGCCGCGAACTGGTGGTGACCCGGGAGGACGCGGTCAAGATCCGCGCGGAGGAGGGGCGCCGGGTCGAGTGCGTGGACGTCGCTCCCTTCGTGCGCAACCTGCCCACAGGAGCCGACACCGGCGAGTTCCGCACCGAGAACGCCTCGGGGTCCACCTCCCAGGCCGCCAACATCTGCGAGGCGGTGGAGGCGGGGTCCCTGACGTTGCTGGTGGACGAGGACTCCACGGCCACCAATCTGATGATCCGTGACGAACGCATGCAGGCCCTCGTGCACGGAGACCGGGAGCCACTGGTCCCCTTCATCGACCTGGTCCGTCCCCTGTACCGCGACCACGGGGTCTCCACGGTCCTGGTCATGGGCGGCAGCGGCGACTACTTCGACGTGGCCGACCAGGTGATCATGCTCGACGCCTACCATCCGCACGACGTCTCCGAGCGGGCTCGGGAACTGGCCCGCGAACGCACCGACGCCGACTTCACCCCGCCACGCGCGCGGGTGGTCGACCCCGCCTCGGTGGACGACACCACCTCCCGGGGCAGGGGCAGGATCAAACGCCGCGACACCGACGTGCTGGTGTTCGGCGAGAGCGACGTCGACGTGCGCGCCGTCGAGCAGTTCGCCGACCCCGGTCAGATCACCGGAGCCGGACTCGCCCTGCGCGAGCTCGTCAGGGGACGCCACCTGGACGGCACGCGCACGGTCGGCGAGGCGCTGGACTCCCTTGGGCGGGCCCTGGACGGAGAGGGCGTCACCCTGCTCGGCGCGGACTTCGGCGGCGACTACGTCCTGCCCCGCCGGTACGAGATCGCCGCGGTCCTCAACAGACTGCGCACCCTGAGGGTGATCGGGATGCGCTGAGCGGGCACGCGAGGTCCCGCCGGACGTGCCGTGTGCTCTCGGATGACCCCCATGGGCCCCGAGAGCGTGTACCGGGCCACCGAAGCCCGACCGACCGCCATGAGCACGGACTCCGGGCGGTGTGACGGAGGTCGCATGGCTCGTCGGTTCTGACACGGGGTCGGTAATGTGGACAAGCAGGACACGGCACTCCGGGCGGCGGCAGGCTGGGACGTTCACGAGCCTCCCGATGGCCTCGACCACCGCCGGTCCCTGCTACCCGACTTTTTCTGGAGACGAGAACTGGTGCGTGATTCCGCAGACCTGTACCAACTCCACCCTGGCTTCGAGGACGTCGCCGGGCTGGCGATGCTCGTCTTTCTGGACGGCTTCGTGGACGCCGGTCACGCCGGACGCCAGATGGTCGCATCGCTGTTCGACCGGCTCACCGCGGAGGAGGTGGTGACCTTCGACGGTGACCGTCTGGTGGACTACCGGTCACGCCGACCGACGATGACCTTCGTCGAGAACACCTGGACCTCCTACGACGCGCCCAAGCTCGCCCTGTACCGGATGCACGACGAGGAGGGAGCCCCCTTCCTCCTCCTGCACGGACCGGAACCGGACCTGGAGTGGGAGGCTTTCTGCGCCGCCGTCACCCGGCTCGTCGAGCACTTCTCCGTCACACTGTCCATCAGCGTGCACGGCATCCCCATGGCGGTCCCGCACACCCGACCGATCACGGTCACCCCTCACGCCACACGTCCCGAACTGGTCGAGGGTCACAGCTCGTGGATCGGACGCGTCGAGGTGCCCGGCAGCGCCGTCTCGCTGCTGGAGTACCGGTTGGGGGAGAGGGGCCACGACTTCATCGGCTACGCCATTCACGTACCGAGCTACCTGGCCCAGTCGCAGTACCCGCGTGCGGCCATCGCCGCCACCGAGTACGTGGCCACGGCCACCGGTCTGGCCCTGCCCACCAGCACACTGGAGCAGGCCGCCGGCACGACCGACGCCGACATCGAGGAACAGGTCGCGGCCTCCGCGGAGGTCCAACGTGTCGTGGCCAACCTGGAACGCCAGTACGACGACATCATGTCCGCACGGACCGACCCCGAGGACCGTCCCGTGCTCCCGCTCGCCGAGGACGAGACCCGACTGCCCACCGCCGAGGAGCTCGGCGCCGAACTCGAACGCTACCTCGCCGAACGCGAGGGTGACGGAAACGGATGAGCGTGCTCTACCAGATCTTCTTTCGCTCGGTCCTGCGCCACATGGACGCGGAGAAGGCCCACAGGCTGAGCTTCGCCGCGCTGCGCGGTGTGGCCGCCGTTCCGGGGGTGGCCGCGGCCATGAGCAGGGTGCTCGGGCCGCGCGAACCGGAGCTGAGGGTGCGTGCTCTGGGCCGGGAGTTCCCCGGTCCCCTGGGTCTGGCCGCGGGCTTCGACAAGAACGCGGAGAGCCCTTCGGGACTGGCCGCACTCGGCTTCGGCTTCGTGGAGATCGGCACCGTCACGGCCCAGCCCCAGCCGGGCAACCCCGTCCCGCGTCTGTTCCGGTTGCCGGCCGACCGCGCGATCGTCAACCGGATGGGTTTCAACAACGAGGGCTCGGCCCTGGTCGCCGAGCGTCTCCACCACCGGTCGGGAGCGCGCCGGCCCATCCTGGGCGTCAACATCGGCAAGACCAAGGTGACCCCCGAGGAGGAGGCCCCCGCGGACTACGCGGTCAGCGCCCGACGGTTGGCCCCCCACGCCGACTACCTCGTGGTCAACGTCAGCTCGCCCAACACCCCGGGACTACGCGACCTCCAAGGCGTGGAGCGGTTGCGCCCCCTTCTGGTCGCCGTACGGGAGGCCCTCGTCGAGGCGGGCCGCCCCGAGCTTCCCCTGCTGGTGAAGATCGCGCCCGATCTCGCCGACGAGGACGTCGACGCCGTCGCGGACCTGGCCCTGGCCGAGGGACTGGACGGCATCATCGCCACCAACACCACCATCTCCCGTGAGGGACTGGTCACCCCCGCGGACCATGTGGAGGAGGTGGGGGCCGGCGGGTTGTCCGGTGCCCCGCTCAAGAACCGCTCCCTGGAGGTGCTGCGCCGTCTGCGGGCCCGCGTGGGCGACCGTGTCACCCTGGTGGCCGTCGGCGGTATCGAGACGCCCCAGGACGCCTGGGACCGGATCCGGGCCGGAGCGACCCTCGTGCAGGGTTACACCGGTCTGATCTACGGAGGTCCCCTCTGGCCCCGCCGTGTCCATCGGGGCCTGGCCCGTCTGGTGCGCGCCGCCGGTCACCGCTCCGTCCAGGAGGCCGTCGGCTCCGACGTTCGCGACCGGGGCGGCCCCGCTGCCGAGACGCCCACGTCGGCCCCCGAGGCCGTCGACACCCCCTGAACCGTCGACGTTCGCGACCGGACACGCCGCCCGGTGACAGGTGGGGCACCCCACCTGTCACCGGGGCCGGGGTCAGGCCTGGGCGGGGTCGCTCAGCCCCTCGGGCGGGTAGCTCTTCCCTGCTTCGAGGTCGTCGTAGATCCGGCTGACGGTCACGAACTCGTACCCTTCCTCCCGCAGGCGCTCGATGATCTCCGGGGTGGCCGCCAGGGTCGGTGCCAGGGTGTCGTGCAGCAGCACCACCGCGCCGGGCTCGGCCTCCTCCACCACGCTTTTCACGATCTCGTCGCGATTCAGGCCGGTCCAGTCCTGGCTGTCCTGGCTCCACAGGATCTCGGCCATGTCCTGCCTGCCGATCTCCTTCAGCACGGCGGGTGAGCTGTCCCCGAACGGCGGACGGAACAGCTCCACGGTGTGGCCGGTCTGACGACGGACCATCGCGCTCACCGCGGCCACCTGACCGACCAGTTCCTCCTCGGAGAAATACTCCGGCATGTGCTCGTGAAGGTCGTTGTGGCTGGCGATCTCGTGCCCCTCCGCGTAGGCACGCCGCAGTACGGAGGGGCGGGTCAGTGTCGGGTTGCCGTTCAGGAAGAAGGAGACCGTCACCTCCTCCTCCGCCAGCAGGTCGAGCAGGTGCGGCGTCGTCTCGGCCGGGCCGTCGTCGAAGGTCAACGCTATGCACTTGGCCTTCTCACAGTCCACGTCCTCATCGCCCGTGGCGACCACCCCCGGGACCGGCGGAGGGGACTGCGGTCGGGCGGCGGGCTCGTCCACGGCCAGTACGGGCTTCTCGGTCAGTGACGCCTCCCT
>CALGOD010000868.1 GCA_937957845.1 uncultured Nocardiopsis sp. | reverse complement strand
GCGTAGGCCCACAGCGCCGGGTACTCGCTCAGCTTGCGGATGTTGCACTTGAAGTGGCCGTGGTAGGCGGCGTCGAACCGCACCAGGGTCGGGAAGAGGCGGATGTCGGCCACGGTGATGGAGTCCCCGACCAGGTAGCGCCTCGTCGTCAGGTGTTCCTCCAGCGCGTCGAGCCGGGCGAACACGTCGGCGACCGCGGCGTCGTAGTGTTCCTGGTCGGGGGCGAACCCGGCCCGGTAGACGCCGTTGTTGAGGTCGGTGTAGATCTCCTGGGACAGCTCCTCGATCCGCCCGCGCGACTCCTGCGGGTACAGGTCCGGAGCGCCGTCCCTGACCAGACCTCCCCATTCGGTGGCCATGTCCAGGACCAGCCGGTCGTAGTCGTTGGAGACCAGGTGGCCGTCGTCCACGTCGACCAGTCCCGGAACGCTGACCCCGCCGGTGTAGTGGGGATCGCGTGCCAGGTAGGCCTCGCGCAGGGCGTGGATTCCCAAGACGGGGTCCTTGCCTCCAGGACTGCCGGTCTCCTCGGTGAACACCCAGTGCGGATCGCCCTCGATGATCTCCTGACGCGGATCGGTCACGGCCAGGGAGATGGCACCTTCCAGGCCCATGAGCCTGCGCGTGATGACGACCCGGTGCGCCCAGGGGCAGGCGCGGCTGATGACCAGGCGGTAGCGCCCGGGTTCGGCGGTGCGCTCGAAGCGGCCGTCCGCGGTGATCCGGTCGGCGAAGGCCGCCGGTTCTCGCCTGAGTTCCTCGGTGGGCATCTCGTTGGCCCTCACACCTGGCTCCCTTCGGACGCTGATGGGTCGCGGTCGGCCATGCTATCCGAGCCGCACACCGACACCCCTCCGTTTCGGAGGGCCCCTGGGTCCCCTCCGAAACGGAGGGGCGGTCCGGCTCGGCCGTCGTCCACCGGGAGAAGTGGGGGCACCGCCGCGCCCTGCACGAGGCGGCGCCGGGACCCCGCGTCGTCCTCAGGCGTTGAGCTGCCAGACGGCGAAGTTGAGCGCGCCGGCGAACAGCACCCAGGCCAGGTACGGCACCAACAGGGCCGCGGCCAGGCGTGAGCGGCGCGCGAACAGCACGATGGTGGCCACCAACGCCACCGCCAGCAGGCAGATGTCGACGAAGGCCAGGCCCCGCAGTCCGGCCCCGAAGAACAACGGCGACCACACCGCGTTCAGCAGGAGCTGGACGGCGAACACCGTGAGTTCCGTCCGTGCTCCCCGCCAGCCGCCCAGACGCCAGACCAGCCACCCGGACACGGCGATCAGGGCGTACAGGAACGTCCAGACGGGCCCGAAGACCCACGACGGTGGAGCCCAGGACGGCTGCTGCAGAGCGGCGTACTCGGACGAACTCCCCGTGTTGGCCAGGGCTCCCACGAGCGCGGTGGCGGTGACGGCCGCGACGAAGACGGCGAGACCCACCAGGGACGCCGGTGTCGAGGGCGCGTGCCGTGTGTCCGTTCCTGCCATGTGCCCTTCCCCCTGCGCGGCATCGACGACGGGACGCGGCCGCCGCGAGACCCACACGTTGCCCGTGTCCTTCTGCTACCGCACGTTCACCTGGTCAAACGAGTACCTTGGAATCCGGTCCGGCTGCGGAGGGGGACGGTTGGGGTCGACTCGCCGCCGAAGGCGCCTCAGGAGGCGGTTGAAGGCCGTCGGCACCGCACTGGCGCTGGTACTCGTCGTCGCGGTCGGCGGTTTCGTGGTCTGGGCGTCGACGCCCTACGAGGCGGAACCGGAGGCGCTGCGCGAGGCGACGGCGGTGGCACGGGTCTCCGTGGACGGCGACGTCGTCATCACGCCGACCGAGGGCAGGCCCGAGGTGGGCGTCGTGTTCTATCCGGGGGCGAGGGTCGCTCCGGAGGCCTACGTGGCGTCGTGGGCGCCCATCGCGGCCGAGAGTTCGGTGCTGGTCGTCATCCCGGCGATGCCGTTGAACCTGGCGGTGTTCGACCCCGACCTCGCCGAGTCGGTCATCACCGACCGGGCCGAGGACGTGGACGAGTGGTACGTGGGCGGACATTCTCTGGGAGGTGCGATGGCCGCCTCCTACGTGGGCGGACAGGTCCCGGACACGGTCCGCGGACTCGTCCTGTGGGGCTCCTACGCCACCGAGGGCGCCGATCTGGCGGGGCGCGACGACCTGGAGGTCGTCTCGGTCTCGGGCTCACGTGACGGCCTTTCGACCCCCACCGCCGTGCGCGAACGCCGTGACCTCCTGCCCGGTGACGCTCTCGTGCACGA
>CALGOD010000867.1 GCA_937957845.1 uncultured Nocardiopsis sp. | reverse complement strand
CCGGGTGCTGTGGAGGGTGGACCGCAACGCCCGAGCCGAGGTGTTCCTCTACGTCGTGAGCCCCGACCGGCCCGACCTGACCCACATGGTGGAGCAGGCCGGATGGCCGGCCGCCCCCGAAGGAACGTGGCGGACACATGACTACACGGACTTCCTCAAGAGGTTGGAGGCAGGACAGACCTGGGCCTTCCGTTTGACCGCCAATCCCACGCACAGTATCCGGCGCAGGGACGGCGAGCCCACCAAGGTCACCGCGCACGTGACCCCCCGCCACCAGGCGGGATGGCTGCTCCAACGGCAGGAGACGGGCGGCTTCCAGATCGTGCGCAAACCCCCGGAGCAACAGCGGATCCCCGGAGAGGACGAGTACGAACTGCTCGTGCACGGCCGCGACACGCGCGCTTTCGACAAGCGCGAGAACGCCACGGGCAGGAGGAACCGGGTCCCCCTGGTGAAGGCGACCTTCGACGGACGCCTGACCGTGACCGACCCCGAGGCGCTGCGCCGCACGCTGTGCCTCGGACTGGGCCGGGCCAAGGCCTACGGGTGTGGGCTGATGACCCTGGCACCGGTGGGTTGAGCCGTGGGGACGGTGGGAAGGCGGCGCACCTCCGGGCCGCGTGAGCTGACACGGGTGGGCGACCGACTGTCCTTCGTGTACCTGGAGCGGTGCATCGTGCACCGCGACTCCAACGCCATCACGGCCGAGGACGGCGACGGTGTGCGCTACCTGCCGTCCGCGACCATCGGGACACTGCTGCTCGGGCCGGGGACGAACGTGACGCACTCGGCGATGGCCTTGCTCGGCGAGTGCGGGGCGACGGTCGTGTGGGTGGGGGAGCACGGGGTCCGTTACTACGCGGCCGGGAGGGCGTTGACGCGCTCCTCCCTGTTGGTGGAGGCACAGGCCTCGGCGTGGGCGAACCGGAGGCGCCGGCTCGATGTGGCGCGGGCGATGTATCGGAAACGCTTTCCGGACCTGGAGGTGGAGGCGTTCAGCAGGCAGGAGCTGCTGGGAAAGGAGGGGGACAGGGTCAAAGCGTGTTATCGGGAACAGTCGGAACGGACCGGTGTGGCGTGGCACGGACGTAGGTACGTGCCGGGTGACCATGACCGTTCGGACCCGCCGAACAAGGCGATCACCTCCGCCGCCCAGTGCTTCTACGGTGTCGCGCACGCGGTGACGGCCGCGCTCGGCTGTAGTCCTGGGCTGGGCTTCGTCCACTCGGGGCACGAGCGGGGCTTCGTGATGGACATCGCCGACCTGTACAAGGTGGAGATCGGCATCCCCGTCGCCTTCGACGCGGCGGCACAGGGGACCGAGGACGTGGACGGTGTCACGCGCAGGCTGCTGCGAGACCGGATCAACAGGGACGGGCTGCTGGATCGGTGCGTGCGCGACATCAAGTCGCTTCTGCTCGGTGAGGAGCAGGAGGATGAAGAGGAGCTGACGGACCGGGTGGGTCTGGTGGGCGACCGCGGAGAACTGTTGGAGTCGGGTTACAGCTACACCGACGAGGTGGTCTGGTGACGGTCGTCGTGCTCACGAATTGCCCTGCGGGGTTACGCGGCTTCTTGTCCCGATGGCTCATGGAGATCTCGGCGGGAGTGTTCATCGGCAACCCCTCGCGCCGCATTCGAGAGGAGCTGTGGTCGGAGGTGAAGGAGTACGCGGGCAACGGCAGGGCGCTGCTGGCCTACAGCGACGGGTCGGAACAGGGGTTCGCCTTCGAGACCTTCGAACACCATTGGGAACCGGTGGAACACGAGGGGCTCATATTGATGCACCGTCCGAAGAAGGCGGTCACCGAGAACAAGCGATCGCCGAAGAGCGGGTGGAGTAAGGCATCGAAGCGCAGACGTTTTGGTAGGCGATGAGTGACTTGTCTTGTGTGGGGCTGGTGGTGCTGATGTCGGTATTTGAAGAAGTTGGAAAATCGACTGTGCGCCGTGGGTAAACCCGCAGGTCAGTGACTGTGCTCCCCGCGCACGCGGGGATGGTCCCGGCCCTGCGCGAGATCGCGGCGATACGTAGCGGGGCTGCCCGCGCACGCG
>CALGOD010000866.1 GCA_937957845.1 uncultured Nocardiopsis sp. | reverse complement strand
CGGCGGCAACTGGGTCTGGGGCAACAGCAACGGGGTGTCGGCGGCGTACAAGTCGCTGCACATCAACACCTCACGCAAACGCATGGAGTTCAGCGACTTCCCCATGCCCGACCACCTGCCCGACTTCGCCCGCCACGACCAGGTCGCCCAGTACTTCGCCGACTACGTCGAACACTTCGGGTTCGCCGACCGCATCCGCTTCCGCACCGGCGTCACCCACGTCGACCCCAAGGACGACGGCACCTTCGAGGTCACCCTCTCCACCGGCCAGACCCGGTGGTACGACGCGGTCCTGGTGGCCAACGGACACCACTGGGACCCGCGCATGCCCGAACCCGCCTTCCCCGGCCAGGACTCCTTCACCGGCGAACTGATGCACTCCCACTCCTACACCGAGGAGTCCCAGCTGACCGGCAAACGCGTCGTCGTGGTCGGCATGGGCAACTCCGGCATGGACATCGCCGTCGACGCCTCCTACCACGCCGAGGCCACCTACCTTTCCGCGCGCCGCGGCGTCCACGTGATCCCCAAATACGTGGGAGGGCGTCCCTACGACCAGATCGCCGGACACGAACGGGTGCCCCACTGGATCCGCTGGCCGCTCGCCCGACTGCTCATGGGCGCAGTGACCGGCCCGATGGAGCGCTACGGCCTGCCCCGCCCCGACCACAAGTTCGCCCAGGCCCACCCGACCATGTCCAGCCGCATCCTGGACCGGCTCTCACACGGGGCCATCACCCCCAAGCCCAACATCGACCGCTTCGAGGGCGGCGAGGTGGTGTTCACCGACGGCAGCCGTGTCGAGGCCGACCTGGTGGTCTTCTGCACCGGCTACAAGATCAGCTTCCCCTTCTTCGACCCCGACTTCCTCGACCCCTCCGGTGACAACCAGATCCGCCTCTACAAGCGGATGTTCCACACCAGCACACCGGGGCTGTACTTCGTCGGCCTCATCCAACCCCTGGGCGCGATCATGCCGATCGCCGAACGCCAGGCCGAACTGATCGCCGACCACCTGCAAGGCGTCTACCGCCTGCCCAGCGCCCCGGAGATGGAACGCGAGATCGACGCACACCGCCGCTACCAGGCCAAGCGCTACGTCGCCTCCAAACGGCACACCATCCAGGTCGACTTCGACGACTACATGCGCGCCCTGCGGGTGGAGCGCCGACGGGGAACACGCCGCGCGGCCGGACGCACTCCCGTGGACCGGCCGGTGGCCAGCGCCTCCGCCCGCGCGGCCAGGGAGAACGCCGAACCGGGAGCCGCCGTATGACCCCTCGCCAGACCGCCTTCGACAGCGGCGGCCTGCGCTGCGCCGCCACCCTGTACCTCCCCGAAACCCACCCCGACGCGCCCGAACCGCCCGTCATCGTGATGGCCCACGGTCTGGGCGCCATCCGGGACATGGGCTTGGCCGCCTACGCCGAACGCTTCACCGCCGCCGGTTACGCCTGCCTGGTCTTCGACTACCGCCACTTCGGCGACAGCCAGGGCCACCCGCGACACCTGCTGTCCCCGGCCAAACAACTCCAGGACTGGGCCGCCGCCCTGGACCACGCCCGCTGGCTGGAGGGCGTCGACGGCGACCGGATCATCGCCTGGGGCACCTCCTTCGCCGGCGGCCACGTCATCACCACCGCCGCCGACCACCCTCGGGGCCTGGTCGCCGCGATCGCCCAGTCGCCCTTCACCGACGGCGTCGCCTCCGCGCTCGCCCTCCACCCGCTCAGCACCGCCAAGGTCATGGCCGCCGCCGTCCGCGATCTGGTGCGCTCCGGCCTCGGCAAGGACCCGTACATGGTCGCGACCGCCGGACCGCCCCGCGGCGCCGCCCTCATGACCGCACCCGACGCCGAACCCGGCTACCTCGGACTCGTCCCACCCGACAGCGACTTCCGCAACGAGGTCGCCGCCCGCGCGGCCTTCGCCGTCCTGGGCTACCGGCCCGGACGCCACACGGGCCGCATCCGGATCCCGGTGCTGTTCGCCATCTGCGCCCCCGACTCGGTCGCTCCCGCCGTCCCCACCCGACGGTTCGCCGCACGCGCCCCGCGCGGGGAGGTGGCCGTCTACACCGACGGGCACTTCGACATCTACGCAGGCGACGGCTTCGAGCGAGTGGTCACCGACCAGCTCGACTTCCTGCGCCGCCACGTACCGGTGACACCGAAGGGGGCCTCGTCCACGGATTCCCCGGCGGGCACGTAGTGGGGAAGGTGCTCGGAGGCTGAAGGCTCATGTGGTGGGCCGGGCCGGGAGAAGGCAGGTACCCACCTCTGGGCCAAGACCTGGCGGATGGCGGTGGAGTCAACGGCCGGAAGTCACCAGAACGGGGGTGGCCGTCGATGACGAGCCCCCGGGCGTGGGTGGGGGGTGGTGGCGACGAGGACCCGCCCCGGCCCCTCGACCGGTTCCACCGCGAAGGTCACGGGCGTCTGGCAGAGGGCTTGAGCGTAGATGGGCCGGTGACGTACTCGCCACCGGTAGGGACGCCGTCCACGGTGAGGCGGCGAGAGCCCTTGCGAACCAAGACCATAGGCGCTTCCTCCTGCCGGTTCGGCAGGGAAGCGCATCCCATCGGGGGCCGTGGTCTGTGAGGCGGCCGAACAGGTCGTTTCACAGACCACGACGTATGTCGAAGTACGGGCGGACGGCCAGGGTAGGGCTGAGAACTGGCCGGAAGTGTTACTGGTGTGACGGAAGTAGCTTGACCTGTGGAGGTGGGGCTCTCCAGTCACCGAGCACTGCCACTCGGCATACCTGTTACGACCCGGACAGCAGGATGAGCAGCTCACATGGAGCATGCAGGGTCAGAAACACGTGGTGGACCACCTGTGAGGTTTTCGTGCCCCTGCCGATAGAGGGGTGTGGCGCTTCCGAGGCCATCGGATGAGAAGTCCGGCGCTTTGCTATCTCTTGGGGTCGGTTTGTGCCGTTGCGTGCCACCCCATCCGATCAGCCGTGCCGTTTGGGACCGTGCGATGTCGTTTGGTGTCGTGCCAGTACGGAACTGCGGAGCATGAACGGAGCACACACGTGCGGCTGCCGGCGTCCGATGGCATTTCGCGAGGTCCTTGCCGGCCGGGAGCCACCTTTCGTCACACGGGGGAAGGGCGCCTACTTCTTCGGTGTGTCCGTTGGCCGGTACTGGGTGTGGGTCCACACCCCCACCAACAGGGCCGCCCCGACCGCGATCAACGCGACCGCCCACGACCCCACCGGCGCCATGGCCGTCTCACACCCACCGACCACCATGCTGGGCGGAGCCTCCCCGTAGGCGAACCATCCGAAGGCTGCCTCGCCTCTGGACGGAGCCCAC
>CALGOD010000865.1 GCA_937957845.1 uncultured Nocardiopsis sp. | reverse complement strand
GTTAAGTAAGTCCCCTACCCCCTCCGACACGACGAGGTGTCGGACCTCCCCCGATGGCGACATGGCGCGTTGAGCCATCGGTTCCCCTCCTCCCCCCCGTCCATCAGAGGACCCCCATGCGCTCTACAAGGAACATCCCCCGCTCCGCCCCGTCGGCGGGCGACCCCTCCCCCACCGAAGGCAGACCCGGATCAGGCCTTCGTGCCGCCGCGCGTCTCCTTCCCCGACTGTTGTCCTGTGTCATGGCGGCCGTGCTCGTCTCCGCGACGCTCGCCCCCGCACCCGCGGCCGCCGCCATCGGCGCCACCGTCGGTTACGAGACCATCGTCAGCCACGACGGCACCAGGCTGAAGGCCAAGGTCATCACCCCCACGGGCGTGGAGGGCCCGCACCCGTTGCTGGTCATGCCCGCGGCCTGGGGCACGCCCCACATCCTCTACGTCGGAGCGGCGGCCAAGCTCGCCCACGAGTCCGGCTACCAGGTCGTCGCCTACACCTCACGCGGCTTCTGGGACTCCGGGGGCGCGATCGAGATCGCCGGTCCCGAGGACCGCGCCGATGCCAGTGCCGTCATCGACTGGGCCCTGGAGAACACCGACGCCGACCCCGACCGCATCGGCATGGCCGGGATCTCCTACGGCGGCGGGATCAGCCTGCTCACCGCGGCCGAGGACGACCGCGTCCGGGCCGTGGCCTCGCTGAGCGGCTGGGCCGACCTGGCCGTCTCGCTCTACCCCAACCAGACGATCGACGCACAGTCGGCGGAGCTGCTCCTGCTCGCCGGAAGCCTCACCGGTAACCCAGGGACGACCCTGCGGGAGGTCGATCGCGCGTACCGGCGGGGCGATATCCAACCCGCCCTGGACATGGCCCCCGACCGCTCCGCCGCCACCAAGGTCGACGCGATCAACGCCAACGGCACGGCCGTGATGTTGGCCCACGCCTGGAACGACGGGATCTTCCCCGTCGGCCACATCACCGACTTCTACGAGGAGTTGGACGTCCCCAAGAGGCTGATGTTGACCCCCGGCGACCACGCCACCCAGGAGGCCTTCGGCGCGCTCGGTCTGCCCAGTGAGGTCTGGGAGGCCCTCGCGGACTGGTTCGACCACCATCTGCGGGGCGAGGACAACGAGGTGGACGTCGACGGTCCCGTGCACGTCAAGCCCAACAACGGGCGCGGCGGCTGGACCTCCCACCCCGACTGGCCGTCCGTGACCGGGGACACGGAGCAGTACCACCTGGCCAAGCCGAGCACCGACTGGTTCCGTTGGCAGAGCAGCGGCGCCATGGAGGCCGAGCCCTCCACCGGGTGGAACTATCGGTTCCGGACCGGGATCGGCACCCCGGCCGAGAGCGGCACGCTGATGTTGTCCGGAGCACTCCAGCAGTTCTTCGACATTCCGACCGGGGTGTTGCTGCCCACGGTGGACCGCTACCGAGCGGCCGTGTGGACCGGCCCCGCCTACCCCGACGGGGCCCGTGTGGCGGGTGCTCCGGAGGTCACGTTCACGTTCACGCCCACCACCGCGAACCAGTCGGTGTACGTGTACCTGTACGCGATCAACGGCAACGGAACCGGCGCCCTGCTCTCCCACGTCCCCTACACCCTGCGGGGCGCCACTCCCGGAGAGCCCGTCACGGTGAACACCGAACTGGCACCGGTGGTGTGGGACGTGCCCGCCGGGCACCGTCTGGCCGTGGTGGTGGACAGCCGCGACGCGCGCTACCGGAGTGAGAGCGTCAGCGGAAACCAGGTCACCGTGACCTCCCCCGAGGGGGCGCCCGCCCAGATCACGGTGCCGTTCGCCTGACCGAAGGCCCGGGACGGCGGTACACACGCGATCTCCGTCCCGGGTGTCTTCCGGCCGTCCCCGTTCCGGGGACGGCCGGCCCCGTTCCCCCACCTTCGCAACACAAACACAAAGTAGCCACGTTGTAACGTAATGTGTGCAAGGATGCGGCCATGACCTCGCCCACCGCGCACAAGATCCTTGCTCCCCTGGCCGCCGTCGCGGTCACGCTGGGAGGACTCGTCCTCTTCGAGAGACTTCCCGCTCCGGTCCCCGCCTCCGCCGTCACCCAGGCCATCCACGTGGCGGACTCACCCGAGGCACCGGCCGACACCAACCGTGAGGCGCTGTCGCGTGTGGACGGGGTCTCCCACCAGTCCGCGGCGGTGACCGGCAACGAGCACCAGGCCGTCCTGGACTACTGGACCGAGGAGCGCATGGCCGCGGCCACGCCCATCACCAACATGCTGGAGGGGGCACTGTCGCTCCCCGGGGAGGTCCTGTCCCCGGACACCGTGGAGCACCAGGCCGCCCCGCACCCCAACAGCAGCGGCGAGCGCTGGACCGCGGGCGGGCTGGTCGCCAAGACCACGGGCAAGGTCTACCTGACCATGAACGGGCGCGACTTCACCTGCTCGGCATCGGTGGTGGAGGCCGCGAACAGGAGCACCCTGGTCACCGCCGGGCACTGCGCCAAGGACGGCAGGGGCGCCTGGGCTCGCAACTGGACCTTCGTTCCCGGCTACGCCTCCGGAAAGGCCCCGTACGGCAGGTACACCGCCCGCGACATGCTGGTGCCGCCCCAATGGTCGAGGCAGGCGAACGACAGCTACGACTTCGCCATGGTGGTGGTCAACACCGACGACGGCACGCCCGTGCAGGACCGGGTCGGCGCCCATCGGATCGCTTTCGACTCCTGGGGAGAGGGCCGCGTGCGCGAAGGGGTGCAGGTGTACACCTTCGGCTACCCG
>CALGOD010000864.1 GCA_937957845.1 uncultured Nocardiopsis sp. | reverse complement strand
CACAGCGAGGATCACGGGTTCGCCGGTGGGAAGGAGTACGCGCACAGGGCCGCTGGTGTCCACGCACACGGCGAGCGCCCCCATCACCAAGGCGTCCTCGTTGCTGGTGCGGACCGCTCCCCGGTGGGTGAGGGCCGTGACGTGGAGTTCCCCGCCTGTGGTCATCGCGCGTCTCTTCCTGGTCGCTGGGCCGGTGGGTCCACGGTAACGGGAGGGGGTCGTTCCTGTCCGGGCACGGAAGGACTCCCCCCCGTAGACGAACCGGGACATGACGAAACAGCCCCACCCCGGACTCGAGTTCTCATGGTCTGTCCAGGCGACCAGAGCCATCGGTGCCCCGGCCCCGGCGGCCGTGCCGACCGTGGCCGGGGACAGGGCGGCGCCGTCGCCGGAAATCCGCTTCCAGCGGCGAGGGAGCAACCACCAGGGTGAAGTCCTGGCTCTGGGTGCCCTCAAGGACGAACACCTCAGATCCACGACGTCGCGGTGTCCCCCGACCTTGTCGGAACACGGCCGGACAGGTTGAGGTCCGCGGACACGCTCGGTCGCGGGAAGGGGATCAGGGAATCATCGGCGCCGAAAGGCGATAGGTCTGAAGCCTGAACGGATGCGCAACGGCCACCCGGGAACTCCCCTGGTGGCCGTTCGTTCGGCGCGGTGACCTGCGTGTTCACCGCTTCTCGGAGCCAGCGAGGGGACTTGAACCCCTAACCTATCGCTTACAAGGCGATTGCTCTGCCAATTGAGCTACGCTGGCGGACTTCCGCGGCCATGGTCATGGCCACGCCCCACCGAGATGGTACCGGGTCCGGAGCCGTCAGGCCTACTCGGACCTCCGTCGCCCCACCACGCCTCCCAGGCAAAGATCGCGACAGAAGGTACATTTCGCCCGATTAGCCACCGCTCCGCCCGGATAGGGGAAGGCAAACGCCTCCACCCGGAGGCGGAGAGGTGGGAAGGACATGGCCGGCAACAGAGGCGTCGTGTACCGCGGAGCGGGCAGGGTCGAGGTCGAGGACCTCCACTACCCGGACTTCGAGATCAAGGACGGCCCCGGGGTCAACCCCGCCAACGTGGGCCGCAAGGTGGGACACGGAGTGGTCCTGAAGGTGGTCGCCACCAACATCTGCGGTAGCGACCAGCACATGGTGCGAGGGCGCACCACCGCACCCGAGGGCCTGGTCCTGGGGCACGAGATGACCGGCGAGGTGGTCGAGACCGGACCCGACGTCGAGTACATCAAGGTCGGTGACCTCGTATCGGTGCCGTTCAACATCTCCTGCGGACGCTGTCGTAACTGCAAGGAACGGCGGACGGAGATCTGCCTCAACGTCAACCCCGACCGCCCGGGTTCGGCGTACGGCTACGTGGACATGGGCGGCTGGGTCGGCGGTCAGGCCCAGTACGCGCTGGTGCCCTACGCGGACTGGAACCTGCTGAAGTTCGAGGACCGCGACAAGGCGATGGAGAAGATCCTCGACCTGGCGATGCTCTCCGACATCTTCCCGACCGGCTACCACGGCTGTGTCACCGCGGGTGTCGGCACGGGGTCGACCGTCTACATCGCCGGCGCCGGGCCCGTGGGACTGGCCGCCGCCGCGTCGGCCCATCTCCTGGGCGCCGCGGTGGTGATCGTCGGCGACATGAAGGAGGAGCGTCTGGCCCAGGCGCGCAGCTTCGGCTGTGAGACCATCAACATCTCCGAAGGCGAACCCTCGGAGCAGATCGAACAGCTCTTGGGCGAGCCCGTGGTGGACTGCTCGGTGGACGCCGTGGGGTTCGAGGCCCACGGCACCGGTGAGAACGCCCACAAGGAGGCGCCCGCCAGCGTTCTGAACACCGCCATGAACGTGACCAAGGCCGGCGGCTCGATCGGTATCCCCGGTCTGTACGTGACCGGTGACCCCGGCGCGGTGGACGAGGCCGCGAAGGAGGGCTCGCTGTCGCTCCGGTTCGGTCTGGGCTGGTCCAAGTCGCACGCCTTCTTCACCGGACAGTGCCCGGTCATGAAGTACCACCGGCAGCTGAAGGCGGCGATCATGAACGACCGGGTGCAGATCGCCAAGGCCGTCAACGCCGTGACGATCCCGCTGGAGGAGGCCCCCGAGGGCTACCAGGCCTTCGACAAGGGCGCGGCCAGCAAGTACGTGCTCGACCCGAACGGTTACCTCGGCACAGGAAACTGACGGTCAGCCGTGCTCGCGCAGCATGCGCAGCACCGCCTCCTCCACACCGCCCTGGGTGGCGAGCTCTCCGGTGAGCGCCTCGTCGCCCAGTGCGGACAGTGAGGCGGCGATCGTCACGCCACGCTCGTGGAGGCGGAAGACCCGCGGGTCGATGTAGGAGCCGCGGGCCACCGCCTCGGTGTTGCCCAGATAGTCCGCCACCTCACGGACCACGTGCGTCCTCAGCTTCGCCAGGGCCTTGTCGTCCTCCGGTGGCACCGCCACCGCCAGCCCCACCGCCGCCAGGACCGTGGCGTGCCAGGTGCGGAACTCCTTGACCGTGTGGTCCTC
>CALGOD010000863.1 GCA_937957845.1 uncultured Nocardiopsis sp. | reverse complement strand
CATCCTCGTCCTGCGCCGCCGTCTTCCGGGGCAGGCCCCGGCGGGCCAGTCCTGGAAGACGACGGTCGACCTAGCCGAGCAGGACTTGAACGTAGACGCGCCGGTGTGGGTCAACCAGTACTTCCTGGACAACCCCGACCACGTCTTGGGCACCCTCGGCGTCCGCCGTGGCCGGTTCGGGCCGGAGTTGACCGTGGATTCCTCGCCCAGCGGACAGCCGCTGGGCGAGAGGGTCCGGCAGGCCTTCACCGCCATCGCCGAGCGGGCACGCAGTCAGGACCTGCTGGCTGTGCCGCCCGCTCCCGACACGTCCCCGCTGAGGCTGGTACCCGTCGGGCGCAACCACCTCCCGGACGGGCTGTTGCAGATCGCCGAGGACGGCTCCATCACCAGGCTGGACCGCGGTCTGCCCCGCCCCTATGAGGTCAAGCCCGCCAAGGACCGAGTGGAACTGAAGGCCCTCATCCGGCTGCGTGACACCTACATGGACCTGCTGGACGCCGAGGAGGCCTCCGCCGAGGACACCGACACCATCAGAAGGCTGCGCGCCAGCCTCAACCAGCAGTACGACGCCTACGTGAGCCGCTATGGGCCGATCAACCGGTTCAAGGTCGACTCCCGGGGGGGGCAAGCAGCGCCCCAAGCAGGGCGGATTCCGCCGCGATCCGCTGTCGTCGGTGGTCTATGCGCTGGAGCATTTCAACGCCGAGACCCAGCAGGCCACCAAGTCCAAGGTGTTCACCCAGCGGATCATCGCCCCGCGCAGGCCCCGTGAGCGCGCCGATTCCCCTGCCGATGCGCTGACGCTCTCCATGGACGTGCGCGGAGGCGTGGACTTGGACTTCATCGCCACCCTGCTGGGCGAGCCCGACAAGGAGTCAGCGCGGCGCGCCCTGGGCACCTTGGTCTTCGACGATCCCCAAAGCGGTAAGGTCGTCCCCGCCGCTGAGTACCTCTCGGGCAACGTACGTCTCAAGTTGCGCGCGGCGCTCACCGCGGCTGCGGCCGACCCCAAGTTCACGGCCAATGTCCAGGCGTTGGAAGAGGTCCAGCCCCAAGCGCTGACTCCCGCCGACATCGAGGCCAAGCTGGGGGCACCCTGGATTCCCACCGAGTATGTCGAGCAGTTCGTCCGCGAGGTCCTCGAAGACAACGAGGCAGTGGTCGAGCATCCCGCGCCGGGGCTGTGGGCGGTGCGTGGCAGTGCCTCCGACAGTGTGGTCGCCCAGCAGACCTACGGCACCAAGGACTTCAACGCCTACGAACTGCTGACCAAGGGCCTGAAGCAAGAATCAATCGTCGTGGAGCGTGCGATCCGCCAAGGCGATCAGACGATCTACGAACGTGACGACGAGGCCACCGAGGCTGCTCGCGCCAAGCTCGAAGAACTGCGGTCGCGGTTCTCCGAATGGATCTGGGAGGACCCCGAGCGCGCCGAACGGCTCCAGGAGATCTACAACGACCTCTTCACCTTCCGTCTGCGCTCCTACGACGACGTCCAGCTCACCCTGCCCGGTCTCAACCCCGAGTTTCGTCCCTACAAGCACCAGCTCGCCGCGGTAGCGCGCATCATCCAGTGAGCCCCACGCACGTGGGGATGGACCGTCGTGTGGCGTGCTTCGGAATGTGAAGGTGCGGTGAGCCCCACGCACGTGGGGATGGACCCCAGACCACGGACCCGGCGGCGGCTCCGGTGCTGTGAGCCCCACGCACGTGGGGATGGACCGCCCGAATCGCCCTCACCGGCCCCTCCGGCTCCGTGAGCCCCACGCACGTGGGGATGGACCG
>CALGOD010000862.1 GCA_937957845.1 uncultured Nocardiopsis sp. | reverse complement strand
GGGCGCGGACGACGCCACGTGCGGGCTGTCGGACGAGCGCGTCCGGGACGACGACCTGTCCGCGTCTCCTCCGGGAGGTGGACGTTCACCGGACGAACGCCCCACCGTGGGCACCGCACGGAAAGGGGTCGACCTCCTGACCACTCAGCCGGTGCGGCGCGACGATGTGCCCGAGGCTCAGCGAGGACCCGACCGGTCCGCACCCGCCGACGTCGTCTCCGACTGGCCGCCGCCCGCCAGTGGCAGCAACCCGGTACGGCCCACCAATCCGAAACTGTGCGTGTGGTGTCCCGGTCGGGTGGACGACGGATACTGCCGGAAGTGCGGCCTGCTCCAACCCACCGGACGCGACCACGTCGAGGTGCGCACCCATGCGGCCGTCGGCGTCAGCGACAGGGGCCTGCGGCACAAACGCAACGAGGACGCCATGGCGATCCGCGTGGTCGAAGCCGACCACGCCCGTGCTCCCGGAGTGGTCTGCGCGGTGGTCTGCGACGGGGTCTCCAGCTCACCGAGATCGGACGAGGCCTCCCGGGTCACCGCCGAGACCGGGGCGACCACCCTGGCCGAGCAGATCCGTCAGGGCGTCGACCCCCGTGAGGCCACCGGAGTGGCGATGACCAGGGCGGCCGAGGCGGTCGCCGGGATCGCCGAATCGCCCAGCTTCGCGCCCGCCTGCACCTTCGTGTCCGCGGTGGTCGACCCCGCCACGGGCGAGGTCACCGTGGGGTGGGTCGGCGACAGCCGCGCCTACTGGCTCTCGGGGAGCTCCGCCGCCAGCGCTTCGGCGCTCCTGACCAGGGACGACTCCTGGAGCGAGGCGATGGTGCAGGCGGGAGCGCTCTCCCGGGAGGAGGCGATGCGTTCGGCCAACGCACACGCCCTCGTCGCCTGGATGGGCGCGGACTCCGGCGAGATCGACGCCCACATCTCCACGGTCACACCGACCGGTCCCGGAGCCGTCGTGCTGTGCAGCGACGGCCTGTGGAACTACTACCCCGAGGCGCAGGACCTGGTCGACGCCGTCCCGTGGACGGACACCCGACCCCACGAGGCGGCCCGGACCTACGTCAGACTCGCTCTTCAAGCCGGCGGCAAGGACAACATCACCGTCGTCGTCATCCCCGTGCCGGGGTAGGAGGGACCCATGCCGAGTTGCCCTTCCGGGCACCGCTCGACCACGTCGGACTTCTGCGATGTCTGTGGACTGCGGCTCCAGGTCCACCCCCCACGGATCCCGGCGCCCCACGGGGCCCCGCGGACCCCGCCCCTGGCCTCGGCACGGCCTCCCGTGCCGAGCCGGACGGTGGTCGAGCCCCGAGGAGGCCCCTGCCCGGGCTGTGCGACCCCCCGCACGGGCAGGTTCTGCGAGGAGTGCGGATACGACTTCGCCTCACGGTCGGGCGGTCACCGGCATGGTGGTTCCGGCTCCGGGGCCGAACCCGGCGGGGCGCGTTGGCGTGCCGTCGTGGCCGCCGATCCCGCGTACTACCAGTACATGGTCGACCAGGGCATGCTCGACTCCTCCCGACTCCCCTTCCCCAAGGGGCATGTCCAGCGTCGGGTGACGCTCGCCGGCGACCGTGTGCACATCGGTCGGCGCAGTGTCTCCCGGGACTTCACCCCCGAGATCGACCTGGGCGGACCCGGTGGAGATCCCGCCGTCTCCCACGTCCACGCGGTCCTGGTCGCACGGCCCGATGGGTCCTGGGCCCTGACCGACCCGGGGTCGACGAACGGGACCACGGTCAACGGGGCCACAGACCCCCTCACCCCCAACGTGGAGGTTCCCCTGCATGACAACGACCGGATCTATGTCGGCGCATGGACCGTCATCATCCTCCAGAAGGGGTGAGTCCCGTTGACTCCTCCTGACTTCCCACGGGTGGGGCGGTGGCCCGGGACCGGCTCGCCACAGGGCCGACCGGGAGCCGAGTCGTGGGCACCGGGTGCGCCACCGGTGACGCCGGGACGTGACGGCGCGGGTACCGGTCGGAGCGCGGTCACGACCGGACGGAGACGGACCCAGGTCCGCCGATGGTTCGGCACGACCCCGGCCAAGCTGTGGCTGTTGACGTCGGCGTGTGTGGTGGCCGTCGTCGGACTGTTCGGTTCGGCGGCCTTCGCGCTCGACCAGGCCCGTGACGGTCTGCACGTCCTGGGGCGGGACGCGGGGCCACAGGCGATGGCGACCACACAGCTGTACCTGTCGTTGGCCGACATGGACGCGCACATGGCCGACGTCCTGCTCATGGGAACCGACCACGACCTGGGTTCGGGACGTGAGGACGCTCTGGAGCAGTACGACACGAGCCGGGCCAAAGCCAACGAGGCCTTGTTGCAGGCGGCGTCGCTGACCGAGGGCGACACGGTGGAGGAGCGCAACGTCCAGTCGGTCCTGGACGGGATGGGCGCCTACGAGAGGCTGGCCACGCAGGCCCGGCTGCTCAACGACGAGGCGAAGGCCCCGCCCGGGCGGGTGGACGCAGGGGCACTGGAGGAGTACCGGCGGGCCACGCGGCTGATGCACACGGAGTTGCTGCCCAAGGCGTTCAACCTGGGGCTGGACTCGTCGGCGATCGTGCGCGCCGACCACGAGGAGAGGCAGTCGGCCGTCGGGTTCGGCCTGGTGGGAGTGGGCGTCACCGGGCTGGTGACGGTCGCCGCGCTGCTCGCCCTGCAGATGTACCTGCGCGTACGGTTCCGGCGGCGGCTCAACGCCCCGTTGCTGGGTGCGACGGCGGGAACCGTACTGCTCACCGCCGGGGTGGTCCTGGCGCTGGTCGGCAGCGGCGGCCACCAGCGCGACGCCAAGGAGGAGGGCCTGGACGCGGCCATGGCGCTGTCCCGCGCAGGAGCGATCGCCACCGACATGCAGGCGGACGAGAGCCGGTACCTCATCGATCCCGACATGGCCGACAACTATCAGCAGGTGTACCTGGAAAGGGCCCAACAGGTGCTGTTCCGCCCGGCGGACGACCTGGAGGCCTACTACGAGGCCGTCGGAGAGGTCGCCTCCTCCTATCCGGTGCTTCCCGGGTCGGACGGGTCCGACCCGGAGGACCCGGGCACCTTCGGATACCTGGGGCAGGACGCTCAGGAGGCACTCCTGCCGGGGCAGGAGGACGCGCTCGCGGAGGTACTGGAGTCCTACGGCGCCCTCCAGAACGAGGACCGGGCTCTGCGCGCGGCCGTGGAGGACGGCGACCTGGCCGGGGCCATCGACATCCGCATGGGCGTCGCCGACTCCGAGGACGGGGTCTTCCAGGTCTACGAGGACGCGCTGGCGGAGCTGATCGAACAGCACGAGGGCGCGTTCCGTGAGGGCATCGAGCGTGGTGACGCGGTGCTGTCGCCGTGGACGTGGCTGCTTCCGGGCGGCGTGATCCTGCTGTCGGCCCTGGTGGTGTCCGGGGTCCGTCCCCGGCTGGCCGAGTACCGGTGACCAGAGGAGGCGACGGTGGTCTCGTGGCAGGAACCGGGCGCCGGAGCTTTTCCCATCCCCCGAGAGACAAGGAACAGGCCGATGAGGTTTCGCCACCGTCGCACCGCCGCCGCGGGCGCCCTGGCCGCCGTGGCGGTGCTGGGGTTGTCCGCCTGCTCCGTGGTCCTTGGCGAGGAGGAGTCGCTGCTCGACGCGACCTCGCTGACCATCGGAGTCAAGGCCGACCAACCCGGATTGGGGCTGGAGGACGGCGACGGCGACATCGAGGGCTTCGACGTGGACGTGGCCCTCTACATCGCGGAGAGGCTCGGTGCCCCGAAGGAGGTGGAGTTCGTCGGTGTCACCTCCGCCGAACGCGAGGAGAAGCTGATCAGTGGAGAGGTGAACATGGTCGTGGCGACCTACTCCATCACCCCCGTCCGTAAGACCCAGGTCACCTTCGGCGGCCCCTACTACGTCGCCAAACAGGACGTGTTGGTGCGTGCGGAGGACACCGACATCCAGGGCGTTCGCGACTTGGAGGGACTCAGTGTCTGTCAGGGCCAGGGCTCCAACTCCGCGGTCCGCATCACCGAGGGGCTGGGCATCGACGTCCAACAGATGGACGCCCCCAGCTACAGTGCCTGCATCGACTCCCTGCGTGAGGGCAACGTGGACGCCGTGTCCACCGACAATCTGATCCTGGCCGGGTTCCTCGCCGAGGACCCCTCCGCCTTCCGGCTGGTCAACCATCCCTTCACGGACGAGAAGTACGGTGTCGGACTGCCCCACGGTGACGTGCGCGCGTGCGAGGCCGTCAACAAGGCCATCAGCGAGATGTACCAGGACGGCACCGCGCGGGAACTCCTGGACACGTGGTTCGGCGAGACCGGCCTTCAGGTGGTGACGAGCGTGCCCCAGTTCGAGGGGTGTGGCTGAGGAACGGCCCTGGCAGGGGGAGGACTGCCACCGAACGGGGAGATCACACATACTGGGGGCTGGTG
Source organism: uncultured Nocardiopsis sp. (assembly GCA_937957845.1). GTDB lineage: Bacteria > Actinomycetota > Actinomycetes > Streptosporangiales > Streptosporangiaceae > Nocardiopsis. Next base: position 2,841 of record CALGOD010000862.1, on the reverse strand, counting down.
CAGAGCCAGGGGGCAGGAGGGAAGTGGCCCGTTGACCATCGTCGAGTTCCTCAACGCGCGTCTGGACGAGGACGAACGCGCGTCGAAGGCCGCTCCCGTGGGAGCCCGCGGCCGGGACAGGGCGCTGGCAGAGGTCGCGGCCAAGCGCAAGATCGTCCGTGGGTACGTCGAGGCGCACCGCGCCGGCATGCGCAGACTCGAACCGGCCCTGGACCCCGCGTCCTCCTCCCACGACCGCCCCCGACAGCCCGCCGACGGCGGTGATCCCTGGGCCGAACTCCTGGCCTGGCGGCTGGCTCTGAAGTACCTGGCGGGGGTGTACCGGGCCCACCCCGAGTACGACAGGTCCTGGGAGGCCTGACAGGCGGTGGAGCGCGCTCGGTGGTGACACCGGGGCCCGCTTCCGAGCGACCGACGGGATCGAGGCCGACCGCTCCGAAGGGACTTCTCCCGGCGGGGCTCAGCCGCCCGCGACCGACGGGAGCACCCGCACGTCCGCGCCCTCGTGGAGCGGTGCCGCGAGCCCTCCGGTCGTACGGCACTCGTCCTCGTCCACGAACACGTTGACGTAGCGGCGCAGGCGTCCCTGTTCGTCTCGGATGCGCCGGTCCACACCCGGGTACCGGGCGCCGAGCGCGTCCAGTACCCCGCCCAGTGTGGTGTCCTCCCCCACCTCCAACGGGACGTGGGCGGCACCGTCGGTGTCCGCCCGCAGCAGTCCCGGCAGGTGTACCGTCACCCGCATCTCACACCTCCGCCGCGCGTACGCACAGAACGTCGGGCAGGTGTGCCACCACCTGGTGCCAGTTCTCACCGTCGTCGGTGGTGGCGTAGACGTCGCCGGTACGGGTCCCGAAGTAGAACCCGGGCACGTCCGCGCCGTCGGTGCAGGCCCCGTCGCGGAGCACGATCCCGAAGTAGGGGTCCTCGGGGAGTCCGCGCGTGACCGGCCGCCAACCGTTGCCCCCGTCATCGGTCCGGTACACCTCCAAGCGGTCGTTCGGCGGCAGGTGCACCTCCTGGCTGACCACGGGGAAGTTGAACGCGCCGCCGGGACGGTGCGGGTGGGCGACCACCGCGAAGCCGAAGTCGCTGGGCAGTCCCTCCTCCACGGCGGTCCACCCCCTGCCGGCGGGGTCCTCGCTGCGGTACACCCCATGGTGGTTCTGTGCGTAGAGCACGCCGTCCGGGCCGGCGGACACCTTGTGCACGCACTGCCCGTACTCGGGTTCCTCCTCGGGAAGGAACACCGCCGATATCCCCCGGTTGGTCGCGGTCCAGCTCGCGCCGTCGTCACGGGTCTGGTAGACGCCACCGGTGGACATGGCGACCGTCATGGCGCCGGGGACGCGTTCACCGGCTCCCAGGACCCCCGGCAGGATCGTGTGGATCGCACCGCCTCCCGCCCCGGGGAACCAGTCGGCGCGGTGCGGGTGGTCCCACAGGGCGCGGACGAGCGTGAAGCCCGTTCCCCCGTCGGAGGAACGGAACAGGGCGTGCGGTTCGACTCCCGCGTACACGGTGTGGGGGTCGTCGCCGAAGGCGAACTGCCAGGTGCGGATGAGTGAGGCGCCGGTGTCTGGGGGGAAGGCGATGGGCGCGGACCCGGGCTCGTGCCAGGTCCGGCCGTGGTCGTCGCTGTACCGGACACTGGGGCCGAAGTGCGAGTTCTCGGTCCCGGCCAGGATGCGGCCCCCGTGCGGGTTGATCCCGACCGCGTACACGGCGCTCATGTCGGCCTGGTCCGCGGTGTCGAGCCGGTGGGGCCCTTTCACCTCCCATCTCCGCCGATCCTCGCTCCGGGCGGTGAAGAGTCCCTTGCGTGTGCCGATGACCAGGAGATACGCCATGACCTGCTCCAGGATGAGGACGAGAACTCCACTGTGACACAGGCCACCGACGTTCGGTGGGGTGTGCTCCTCACGTCACGCGTTCGGGCCACTCGGAACGCGAATGGCGAAGAAGGTGAACGGTTTCGGGGAAGCAGAGCACGGGACAATGGGCGAAAAGGATCCGCCGTCCGTGGCATATCCGCTGTGGTAGGGGAACCCTTTCTCCACGGGTGTTCCTCCCGAAACGGAAGGCGGTTGTCAGACCAGGACTTCTCTGCAATAAAATTCCGGGCCAACCGGTGCACCCGTGCGGGTCCGGACCGGTGCCCGCCGGTTGCCCCTCCACTACGACAGTACAGAAGACTTCCCGCTCACTCGGTTTTCACGGCGCGTTTCGGGACTGCCGTCCCCAAGGTCCCTGTGCCGGGGAGAACCGGGCCTCAGTCGATAGGTTTCGCCTCATGCAACACCCCCCGGACACGCTTCACGCCCGCAAACGACGCAAGGCTCGGGCCATGATCGTGTCAGCCGCCTTCCAACTCTTCGCCGAGCACGGATTCGACAACGTCACGGTCGCCGCGATCGCCGAACGCGCCGAGGTCGGCCGGACCACCTTCTTCAGATATTTCGGCGACAAACAACAAGTACTGTTCGCCGACGTCGCAGCCGAGGACGAACGCATGTGCGACTACGTCCGGGAGAACGCGGAGCCGCCGCTGGGAGAGGACCTGCACGCCGCGATCGAGCTGCTCCGGAGGGCGAGCGCCGCCTCCATGCCGTACACCGCGCTCTCACCCGCGCACTCGGCCGTGCTGAAACGCCTGCTCGGGGAGAGCGCGGAGCTGCGCTCCCGCTACCTGCTCACCCGACAGCAGCGGGCGATGAGGCTGGCCGGCGTCCTGACGGAGGCGGGTGCGACCGAGAACGTCGCCGTGCTCGCCGCCTACACCGCCATGGCCTGTGAGCTCTCCGCCACACGTCTGGCGGAGAGTCCCGAGACCTTCCCCCG
>CALGOD010000861.1 GCA_937957845.1 uncultured Nocardiopsis sp. | reverse complement strand
GTTCTGTCGGGCGCGGCGGCCTCATCAGCCGCCGCGCCCGGCGGGCGTTCGCCGACCGACCCGAGGAGAGGAAGGACCGATGAGCCCACTACGACGAGCTCTGACCCTGACCACACTGGCATTGGGCCTGGCGTTGGGCGCGTCCTCCGCCGCGCTGGCCGACACGAGCTTCGAGCACAACACCAGCTTCGCCAACGCCCAGGGGGCCAAGCTGACGGTGCTCCGCAGCCACGTGGGAGATGACGGAAAGGTCACCTACAAATACGTGACCTACACCGCCAACGCCCACGGTGCTTCGGTGGACAGCGTCACCAGCGCCGCCAAGTGAATTTCCGCGTGGGCGGACGGTCTCCTTGGCTGTCCGCCCCTGGTGTGTTCGGGAGTCCGGCCGGACCCCGCGCACGGAAGGTAGAAGGACATGCGAAACAGAGTGGTACGAGGCTCGGTGCTGGCGATGGCGATGACCCTGTGCTGTGCCGGCGTGTCGGGGGCCGCCGACCCCGACGTGTTCGGAGATTTCGGCTCTCCGCCATCGTTCACCGGTCCCGACGCCGGCTGGCCCTCCTCACCCTGGTCGGAGGACCTGACCGGTCACGGCGACGCCTGGCCCGAGGCCGAGGACGAGGTCGTGCGACTGGTGAACGAGGAGAGGTCCCGGGCCGGGTGCGATCCGCTCAAGGTCGACGAGGTGCTCGGCCAGGCGGCACGAGAGCACAGCCACTCGCTCGCCCGTGACGGGGCCGTCACCCAGAAGGGGTCCCTCCACAACTCCTCCGCCGGCGACCGTGCCCGCGACAAGGGCTACGACCGCACCGCGGGTGAGATCGTGGCCAGCGGCTACGACACCGCCGAGGATGTCGTGCGGGCCTGGACCGGCCGGTCCGGCATGGGGAGCATGCTCATGAACTGCGACGTGAAGGAGACCGGCGTTGTCGTGGGGCCCGCGGACGACGGCCCCTACTGGACTCAGATCCTCGGCTACGGATCCTGAGGAGACCGTCGGCCGCACGGTCCTTCCGGACACGTCGGTGGGCGGGTGCGCGGCGACACCTCCGCGCACCCGCCCACCAGCGCCCGTCGGGGCCCGCACCGCCCGGTGGAGGGCTCTTGACGACCGGGCTCTCGCGTTACCGCGCCTTCCTCACGGCGCCCCGGCCCCGCTCAGGGTGACCCGACCGGCTCCGACGCCGGACCGGTGTCCACGCGGTCGGCCTCGGGCACCGTGTCGTCGGTGCTCTCCGACGTCCCCGTGGGCGCCGGAGTCGAAGCGGGCGGTTGCGGCGTACTCGGAGTGAGCACGAACAACAGCACCAGCAGGCCCGCCGTCACGGCGGCGATCAGTCCGCACGCCACCCACGGCCTCCAACTGGCCAGGCTGGGGTCGGCAGGGGCGTCGGGGTCCTCTGACCCGAAGGACTCCATCCGTCCGGCGAGGTCGGGATCTTCCTCGCTGAGCTGTCGCTCGATCTCCTCGAGGATCCTTCTCTCATGCTCTCTCAGGGACATGGCACCCTCCTCAGCCACTGGGGGAAGGACTGTCGTCACCAGGTGTCCTAACAGTCTCCCCAACGCGAGGGGTAGATATCCAGATGTGTACGGTTTTTCCACTACTGGTTTAGTCATATGCCAGTGGGTAGAAGTAAGTACCGCTCTGTCGAGACTACTTCCTCACAAGTCCTCGTTCCCAGAACGTCTCACCCTGGATAACACTCGACCTCGGCGGCCTTGACCTGTGCCCACACCCGGTCGCCACGGTCCAGCCCCAGTTCGGCCAGGGCGGCGGGACTGATGTCGGCGGCCAGGGACGGCCGACCGGTCAGATACAGACGGACCTGGTCGCCGAAGCGTTCGATCCCCTCCACCGTCAGGTGCCACACGTTGCGCGGGCTTCCGTGCGGGCGCCGCGTGTACAGAGCCACCGCACGCGGCGGGAAGGCCACCAGCACGGGACCGTGGTGGGCTTCGTGCACCTCCACCCGTGCCGGGCCCTCCGGCTCCGTCGAGCCCACGGTGACGGTGGTGCCCTCGGCCGTGCCCCGGAAGAGGTTCAGCCCCACCAACCGTGCCACGTACGCGGTACGCGGTCGCCGGGCCACCTCGGTGGGTGTTCCCTCCTGGACCACCCTGCCCTCCTCGATCACCGCGACGCGGTCGGCGAGCACCATGGCGTCGAGCGGATCGTGGGTGACCAGCACCGTGGCCCCGTCGAAACCCTCCAGCAGGTGCCGCAGCCTGGCACGCACGTCGACACGCGTACTGGCGTCCAAGGCGGCCATGGGCTCGTCCATCAGCAGTATGCGCGGGCGCACGGCCAGCGCACGCGCCAGCGCCACCCGTTGGGCCTGACCACCGGACAACCGACGCGGCCGGATACGGGCGTACTCGGACAGGTTCATGTGGGCGAGCAGTTCGGCCGCACGTTCGCGCGCGGCGGCCCGGGACAGGCCTTGGCGCCGTGGACCGAAGGCGACATTATCCAGGGCGCTCATGTGCGGGAAGAGCAGGTATTCCTGGAAGACCACACCGACGGGTCTGTGCTCCACGGGGGTCCTGGTCCGGTCGCGACCGTCCACCCGCACGTGACCTTCGGTGAGGGACTCCAGTCCGGCCAGAGCGCGCAGGGCCGAGGACTTCCCCGCCCCGTTGGGGCCCAACAGTGCGAGGATCTCACCCGGTCGGACCCGCAGGGTCACGTCCAAGGTGAAATCGCCCCGGCGCAGGCACAGCCGTGCGTCCAGGG
>CALGOD010000860.1 GCA_937957845.1 uncultured Nocardiopsis sp. | reverse complement strand
CACCTTCTGGGACTTCGTCTCCCTGCACACCGAGGCGATGCACCACACGATCTGGTTCATGGCCGACCGCGGCATCCCGCGCTCCTACCGGACCATGGAGGGCTTCGGGGTCCACACCTGGCGGCTGGTCAACGAGCGGGGTGAGACGACCCTGGCGAAGTTCCACTGGAAGCCCAAGGCCGGGGTGCACTCCCTGGTGTGGGAGGAGGCGCAGATCGTCAACGGTGTGGACCCCGACTTCCACCGCCGTGACCTGGCCGACGCCATCGAGGCGGGCGCCCACCCGGAGTGGGAACTGGGCATCCAGACCTTCCCCGACACCCCGGACCAGACCTTCGAGGGCATCGACCTGCTGGACTCGACCAAGATCGTCCCCGAGGAACTGGCGCCGGTGCAGCCGATCGGTCTGCTCACCCTCAACGCCAACACGTCCAACTTCTTCGCCGAGACCGAGCAGGTCGCCTTCCACCCCGGTCACCTGGTGCCCGGCATCGACGTCACCGACGATCCGCTGCTGGCCGGAAGGCTGTTCTCCTACCTCGACACCCAGCTCATACGGCTGGGCGGGCCCAACTTCGCCCAACTGCCGATCAACCGTCCGCACACGCCGGTCAACGACATGTTGCGCGACGGCATGCACCAGACGGCCGTGCACAAGGGCGGCGCACCCTACAAGCCCAACAGCCTGGACGCCGGTTGCCCCTTCTTCGCCAGTGCCGACGAGGGCGGGTACGTCGAGGTCCCCGCACCGGTCGAGGCTTCCACGAAGGTCCGTCAGGCGCCCGAGTCCTTCGCCGACCACTTCACCCAGCCCCGGCTCTTCTGGCTCAGCCTCTCGCCGGTCGAACGCGAGCACACCATCTCGGCCTTCACCTTCGAGCTCGGCAGGTGTTACGAGAACGCGATCAAGGAGCGCACCCTGCGGGCACTGGCCGAGATCGATCCCTACCTGTGCGAGAAGGTGGCCGAGGGCCTCGGCCTTCCGGCCCCCAAGGCCACCCGCGAACTCCCGTCCGTCCGGCCCAGCGCCGCGATCTCCCAGATCGGCCGGAAGTGGCCCACCAAGGGACGCATCATCGGCATCATCGCCGACGACGGCGCCGACCTCGACGCCGTCCGTGTCCTTCGTGAGCAGATCTTCGACGGCGACATGGTCCCGCTCGTCGTCGCGCCCGCCGGCGGCAGGCTCGGCGTGCACGGAGACGATCCCATCACGGTGCAGCGCAGCTTCGCCACAGGGCGGTCCATCGAGTTCGACGCGCTGATCCTGGCGGGCGTCCCCGCCCAGGGCAAGGACGCCTTCGCCACCCGTGACGCCAAGGCCTGGAACGGGAGCACCCCGGCTCCCGTCGACCCGCGCGCCCTGCTCATGCTCACCGAGGCCTACCGTCACGCCAAACCGTTGGGAGCGCTGTCCGGCGCACGCCAGGCGTTCGACACCGCGGGCATCCCCGTCGACGCGCCGGGCATCGTCGTCGGTGACGATGCCGGCGACGTCCTGGGGCAGATCACCGACCTGCTCGGCCACCACCGGGTGTGGGAACGCTTCCCCGCCAACGCCTGACCACGGGTACGGGCGGCCCCTGCGGAAGGGTCCGCGGGCCGGCAAGGCCCGAAGGGCGTCGGCCGGACCCTTCCCGGTCCGGCCGACGCCGAGAAGGATCACCGCCACGCCCGTGTGTCGCCATGGGACTCCGTCCGGGTCCGCGTCTCACCGTGGGCGTCCTCGGCACTCCGGGACGCGGGCGGGACGGACAGGCGGGTCTTGCACACGGCACGTTCGGCCCTATGCTGTCCCACATAAGTTACTCACCAGTAGGGCCGGGGTGGGGGCCACCGCCCCACCGTTGCGTACCGCAGGCGAGAAGGGGCGGTCCCGGCTCAACGCCCCTCCCCCGCACGACAAGGAGTGCCCCATGCCGCTGCTCGAACGCCACGACGAGGTCCTCGTCCTGGACCTGGGTGACGGAGAGAACCGTTTCCACCCCGACTGGCTGGCCTCGGTCGGCACCGCCCTGGACGAGGCCGAGCAGGTACAGGGACCCCGCGCCCTGGTCACGGCCGCCACCGGCAAGTTCTACTCCAACGGCCTGGACCTGGAGTGGCTGATGGCCAACCCCGACCGGCGCAAGGACTACGTCGTCAGCGTCCACCGCCTCTTCGCACGGATGCTGGCCCTGCCCATGCCCACCGTGGCGGCCCTGCAGGGCCACACCTTCGCCGCCGGCGCGATGTTCTCCCTCGCCCACGATCTGCGCGTGATGCGCGCCGACCGTGGTTACTGGTGCCTGCCCGAGGCCGACATCAACATCCCCTTCACCCCGGCCATGTCCGCCCTCATCCAGGCCCGACTGGCACCGCGGACGGCCCATGAGGCGATGGTGACCGCCCGCCGCTACGGCGGCCACGACGCCGCGGCCGCCGGCATCGTGGACCGAGCGGTGGACGAGGACGCCGTGCGCTCCACCGCCATCGAACTGGCCCGTTCCCTGGCCTCCAAGGACGCCGCCACCCTGGGCACCATCAAGTCCCGCATGTACGCCCCCGCCCTGGAACTGCTGCGGCAGGACGACCCGGTCCTCTGAGCCGCCCCGACCCCACCGGCGCGCTCACGACAAGCCCCCGCGTCGCTTTTCGGGGCACTGAGGACGCACAAGGGTCCCGTCTTCGGGTGCCCGCGGGGAGAGGGAGACGGGCGGAAAGAGAACCGCGCGTAGCGACGATTGAGGGTGGTGGAGG
>CALGOD010000859.1 GCA_937957845.1 uncultured Nocardiopsis sp. | reverse complement strand
GTCCGAACAGGGCCCCGAGGACCGTTGAGCCACGCCCCGGGCAGGGGTGCTCGTGCTCCTGGCGGGTGGGCCGGGAACCAGAGGTCCCACGCGGAGCGATAGTTCGGATATGTGGACGGCGACCTCCCCCACCCCGCGTTTCACCCTTCCCGTGGTCCTCTTCCTGGCCGCGTTGACCGGGCCCGCCCTGGGCGCCCTGACCATCCCCCTGGCGGTGCTGTCGCCCGGCTGGGTCGGTCACCTGTTCACCGATGCCGCCGCCGGCTGGTGCGCGGTCGTCATCTTTTCGGGAATGTGGGCGGGCACGAGGTTGCGCCCTTGGCAGGTACCGATCTCCGGAGCGGTGGCCCTGCTCAGCGCCGTGGTGTGCTATTACGCGGTGGGGACGGTCCTCACAGGCGGGCCCGGATCCCTGCTCGCCCCCGCGGAGTGGCTGCTTCCGGCCTGGCTGTGGCTGCTGGCCGCCTGCGCGGCCGGACCGCTGCTGACCACGGCCGGGACGTGGATCCGACACGAGCGGCGCCCCCGCCGCATGGTGGGCCTCGGCCTGCTGGGCGGGGTCTTCCTCTCCGACGCGCTGCTTCCGGTGCTGAACTGGGCGTACTTCCGGATCACGGCTCCAGAGGTGCCCGTGCCCCGCTCACCCGTGCCCATGTACGTACAGTCCGCCTTCGTCGCGCTGGTGGGTGTCGCGCTCGTCCTCGCGGTGGCCCGGATCCGGGGGGATCGGGTACGCGCGCTCGCCGCGATGATCCCCGCGGGCCTGCTGTGGTACGCGGGCGTCTGGGGAGCGCACAGGGTGATGTTCCTGGACGGAATGGGCTATCTGGGGTAATTCGTTCCAAGTGGCCGGAGCGGCGGAACGGTTCGTCCACAGGTCGGTGTGGAGCGCCCACGGGGGAAAACGATTTTCGGTACTCTGCCTGCAGATCCCGCCCGACCACCACGGAGTACCACCGTGTCCGACCGGACGACGTCCGCTGCCGCACCAGAACCGGCCTCCTCCCACTCCTTGGGTGACACGCTCGCCAGAGGGTGGGACGAACGGGCCGACGAGCTTCCTCCCGAGGACTGGGGGCGCCGCCGGGGACAACGCAGAACGGGGACCGTCTGGCTGTTCGCCCTGTTCATCACCGCGATGGCGATGGGACACGCCTGGCTGTCCGAGGAGCTGACCGACCAGGCCTTCCTGGCCTGGGCCACCATCTTCACCGCGATCAGTTTCCAGGCGCTGCCCTTCCTGGTCTTCGGTGTGGCGCTGTCGGCCGCGCTCACCGCCTTCGTCCCGGCCTCGGCCTACCAGCGTTTCATCCCCTCCAGACCCAGCCGCGCCGTACCGGTGGCCGGGGTCTCGGGCGCGCTGCTACCCGGCTGCGAGTGCGCCTCCGTCCCCATCGCCGGGAGTCTGATGAGGGGTGGTGTGGCGCCCGCGGCGGCGCTCACCTTCCTGCTCGCCGCACCCTCCATCAACCCGATCGTCATGATCGCCACCGCGGTGGCCTTCGCCGGGCAGCCCGAGATGGTGCTGGCCCGTTTCACGGCCTCGCTCCTGGCCTCCGTGGCCATCGGATGGCTTTGGGTGCGTTTCGGCCGTGCCGACTGGCTGAGGCTGCCCACGCGCTCCCACGGCCCCGACGAGTCCCGGTGGAAGGTCTTCCGTGAGTCGATGCTGCACGACATGATGCACGCGGGCGGCTATCTCGTGGTCGGCGGACTGGCCGCCGCCACCCTCAACGTCATGGTGCCGCGCGAGTGGCTGCTGACGGTGGCCGGGGCGCCCGTGATCTCGGTGCTCGTGCTCTCCCTGCTCGCCATCCTGCTGTCCATCTGCTCCGAGGCCGACGCGTTCGTCGCGGTCAGCCTCACCGACTTCTCGCCCACCGCCAAGCTCGCGTTCATGGTGATCGGTCCCATCGTCGACCTCAAACTCATCGCGATGCAGGCCGGTGTGTTCGGATGGCGTTTCGTGGCGCGCTTCGCGCCGCTGTGCCTGGTGGTCGGTCTGCTCA
>CALGOD010000858.1 GCA_937957845.1 uncultured Nocardiopsis sp. | reverse complement strand
CGACCACCGAGATCTACACTCTTTCCCTACACGACGCTCTTCCGATCTTCCTGCCCGAGTACCGCTCTCCCGGGGCGGGGAGGCTGGACCCGATCAGCGTCGCGCTGTCCCTGGGCGCCATCCTGCCCGTCGTCTACGGACTCAAGAACTTCGCCGAACACGGGGCCGGCTCGACACCGCTCATGGCGGTGACCTTCGGACTGGTCACGGGCACGGTGTTCGTGCGCAGACAACTGCGACAGGCCGACCCCCTGCTCGACCTCACGCTGTTGCGCGTGCGCTCGTTCGGAGCCGCCCTGACCGTGATGGCGGCGGGTGCGGTCGCGATGGGCGGCACCTTCCTGTTGATCAGCCAGTACCTGCAGATGGTCGCCGGACACTCCCCGCTGGCCGCGGGGCTGTGGCAGACCCCTCCGGCGCTGGCGATGATCGCCGCCACCATGGTCGCGGCACCGCTGGCCGCACGGATCGGCCGGGCCAACGTCATCGGCGGCGGCATGCTCGTGACCGGAGCCGGATTCGCCCTGCTGCTCGTCGTTCCCACGGAGAACGGAACCCTGCTCGTCGTCGCCGGTCTGCTGCTGGCCTCGATAGGACTGGGACCGGGGGCCGCCCTGGGCACCGACATCGTGGTGGGATCGGCGCCCCGCGAGAGGGCCGGATCCGCGGCGTCGATGTCGGAGACCTGCGGGGAACTCGGCATCGCCATGGGCGTGGCCGTGCTGGGCAGCCTCGCCTCCGCCGCCTACCGCGCCGGCGTCGTCATCGCCCCGGGAGTGCCCGAGGAAGCGGGGCGGACCCTGCCCGCGACCGACGCCCCCGCCGAGGACCTGCCCGCCGAGATGGCCCGAGAACCCCTCGACTCGTCACGCGCGGCGTTCACCGACGGCCTGAACCTGGCCGGAGGCATCGGCCTGGTGGCGATGACCGTGTTCGGAGTACTCGCCCTGGTCCTGCTACGCCCCGTGTCACCGACCGGACCACACGAAGAAGAAGGAGAACGGCCCCGCACACCCGATGAGTCCGAGGCCACCGACGGGTCTATCCCTGTGAACGGTCCCGAAACCGTTCGCACGGCCTCCGCCGAACCGGAAGAAGGATGAGGATCATGAGCCTGCCCAACCTCGACAGCATGCTGCTCGCCACGACCGACCCCGACCGGCTGCGCGACTGGTACGTCGCCGTCCTGGAACCCCAGGAGCACAGCGAGATGGACGGCTACCGGGTCCTGCGCTTCGGCGCCTTCCACCTGCTCATCGACCGCCGCCAGGACGTCGGCCCCAAGGCGGGCGACCCCGCTCGGATGATCCTCAACTTCGACGTGGAGGACGCCCGCGCCGTCGCCGCCCGCATGGACGAGCGGGGCACGCGGTGGCTGGCGCCGCTGGAGGACCGTGAGGGCAGCCTGTTCGGCACGGCCATCGACCCCGACGGCAACTACGTCCAGCTCATCCAACTCAGCGAGGAACACCGTGCCGAGATGGAGAGCATGGAGTGAGCGAGGATCTCATGTTCGACACCACCAAGGCCTTCGGCTCCTTCGCCGTCACCGACACCGACCAGGCCCGCGCGTTCTACGGCGGGACACTGGGACTCGCGGTCGGTCCGGTACGGGGAATGGAGGAACACGGCCTGCTCCGCATCGACCTCGGGGAGGGACGGGGCGTCCTCGTCTACCCCAAACAGGACCACGAACCCGCGGGCTTCACCGTGCTGAACCTGCCCGTGGACGACATCGACACCACGGTGGACGAACTCGGCCGCCGTGGTGTGAAGATGCTGCGCTACGAGGGGTTCGGACAGGACGAGAAGGGGATCTCACGCGGCGATCCGACCGTCGCGTGGTTCACCGACCCGTGCGGAAACGTGTGTTCTGTCATACAGGAGGCGTAACGTGACAGTCGTGGTGGAACACACATCCGACCAGGACTTCGCGAGGCTCGCCGACCCCTATCGTCGGGAGCTGTTCGCGCACTGCTACCGCATGCTGGGCTCGGTGCACGACGCCGAGGACCTGGTACAGGAGACCTATCTGCGCGCCTGGAAGGCCTACGACCGCTTCGAGGGCCGTTCCAGTCTGCGCACCTGGCTCCACCGGATCGCCACCACGGCCTGCCTGACCGCACTGGAGAAGAGACGGCGCAGGCCCCTGCCCACCGGGCTCGGCGGACCCACCTCCGAGCCCGAGGGTGAGTTGGTCGACCGGCCGGAACTGCCCTGGCTGGAGCCGGTCCCCGACACCCTGGTGGGCACCGACGACCCGGGCGCCGTCGTGGCGACGCGGGAGAGCGTGCGCCTGGCACTGGTCGCGGCATTGCAGTACCTCCAACCCAGACAGCGGGCGGTACTGATCCTGCGCGACGTGCTGCGGTTCAGCGCGGCCGAGGTCGCCGACACCTTGGACACCTCGGTGCCGGCGGTCAACAGCCTGCTCCAGCGGGCCCGCGCGCAACTGGACAGGGTCGCCCCCAGCGAGGAGGAGGTGTCCGAACCCCGGCCGGACGAGCGCGAGACCCTCGCGCGCTACGTCGCCGCCTTCGAGTCCTACGACATCTCGGAGATCACCTCGCTCTTCACCGCCGACGCCGTGTTCGAGATGCCGCCCTTCGCCACCTGGGTGCGCGGCGCCGAGCACATCGGTCGCCTCATCGACTTCCATTGCCCGGCGCGTGGACCGGGGGACATGGCACTGGTACCGACCGCCGCCAACGGGCGGCCCGCCTACGCGGTGTACATGCGCGCCGGGGACGGCGTGCATCGGGCGTTCGGAATCCAGGTCCTGGACCTCACCCCGGACGGGAGCGGGGTCACCCACGTGGGGATGTTCTTCGACACCTCCCTCTTCCGACACTTCGGGCTCCCCGCCACCCTGGCCCGGTGAGGGCAGGGAAGCGGCGATCCGCTCAGCGCGGCCCCCACGCGTCGTGGAGGGTGTCGGCGAAGGCGCGGGGATGCGCTCCGAAACCCACGTGGTCACCGGGGAAGGAGACGGGCTCCGTCCCCAAGCGCCGGGACAGCGCGACCCCCATGTCATGGATGGGTCGGCCCGCCGACTCCTCGCCCAGGCCGACCACCACCGGGACCCCACCCCCGCGCAGGGCCTCCACGTCGGGTTCGTACAGCGACAGCGGTATCAGACCGTGGGCGAGGAAATAGGCGAAGTTACCGCTCACCCGTTCGAGGGTCTCGGTGTCCTCGTCGCCACCGAGAGCCTCCTGGTCATCACCGTCCAGACCGTTCAGGGCCAGGAACTTGCCCATCGCCGCCTCCACACCCTCGCGCAGATAGGTGTCGTGGACGTCCTGGTCTCCGGCCAACGCCTCGGAAGGGTCGTCCAGCAGCATCAGACAGGGCGGCTCGTGCGCCACCAGTGCCCGCACGGAACCGGCGTGGCGGGCCGCCAGGTCGAGACCGATCTGCGCGCCCGCGCTGTTGCCGAACACGTAGGCGGGACCCGCGTCCAAGGCGGCGATCAGGCGTGCGGCGTCGTCGGCGTGGACGTCCACCCGTTGGTCCCGTGGCTCTTCGTCCAGTGTGCTGCGCGAATTACCCCGGGGGTCGTAGGTCACGGTCGTGTAGCGGTCGGACAGACGCTCGACGATCCCGGCGAAGACCCCCGCGTCCTGCGGGCCTCCGGGGATCATCAGCAGTATCGGTCCCCTCCCCCGCACCTCGTGGTGGATCCGGGCACCGGGCACCTTCAGTGTGCGGACCTCGGTCGTGTGCTGCGGCATGTCTTCCTCGCCCCTGTGGGAACTCTGCGGCCATCACTCCCCTTGCCCCGATATGGGAGGGGAGTGCCAAGGGGGTGGAAAAGATGTGGGCGGCTTCGAAGTCGACGGACGAAAGGGGGAGGGGTTCGCTGGCTTGACGGTGGTGTCCGATGAGATCGGAAGAGCGTCGTGTAGAGAAAGAGTGTA
>CALGOD010000857.1 GCA_937957845.1 uncultured Nocardiopsis sp. | reverse complement strand
CCCTGGACGACCACGACGATCATCGGCGCGGTGGGCACCCGCAGGGCCTGGACCAGCTGTGGACTCGCCTCGCTGTCGACCTTGGCCAGGAACCAGTTGCCGCCCGAGGCCGCCGAGAGCTTGTCCAACACGTCCTCGACCTGCTTGGACTGTTCGGACCAGCCTGCGAGGACGGCCAGTACGACCGGGGCGGCCATGGACCGCTCCAGGACCTGGGCCTGGAAGTTGGACTCGTCGACGTTGACGGCATAAGGATTGGATCGGCCCGCCGACTCCGCCGCACGCTGCTTGGCCTCACGCTCCATGGCCGCCTTGCGCGCGCCGAGGTCAACGGCACTGTTCGGTGAAAAGTCCGAAGGCTGCATGCTTCCATCCTGCCGTATGCGCGAGCGGTTCGCGGCCGTCTCCCCGAGGCCGTGGACAGGAGCCCGACCCCCGAGTCCGGGCTCCTGTCCCTCTTCTCCGGCCGACCCCCTCCAGCCTCATCCCCCATGAGGCCCCTCCCCGGAGAGGGCTCTTCACCTTTGCGAACCGTGTCCGTCCCCGGTACCGCGGCAGGGCGGCACCGGGAACGACCCGTTCGCGGTCGCCCGTGTTCGACACCGCCCGCACCGACGACATGTTCCGTGGCCGTCCGTACGCATACGGAGCAGGCACCACATGAAGCGGAAGGCAGCGAAAAACACGAGGCTTCCCCTGAAGACGACTGGACGGCGGCCCCTACGGGTGTGTTCTCGGAAAACCCCGAGGAACCAGCGTCGTCTTCGGTGTCCCACCTTGACGGTTCAAAGTCTGTCCCGCGAGCAACTGCGGTGGATTCTCAAAGCTACGGTTTTATCTGCAACCCGAGAACTATTATCTGGGACATGGTGCAATCTCCCTTCCCCGCCCAGATCACGAAGTGGCGTGAGCTCCGAGGCCTCACCCAACGCCAGCTGGCGGCACGTATCGGTACGTCCTCCTCCTCGCTCTGCAGGTGGGAGTCCGGGGAGAACACCCCCAAACGCGACCACGTGGAAAAACTGGACGAGCTCCTCCAGGCCTCGGGGCGACTCCTGAAGGTCTGGGAGACCCAGACCTCCGGTTCCTCGCTCCCGCCGTGGATGCAGGACCTGTGGCGGTTGAAGGAGGAGGCCGTCCACATAGAGTTCCTGTCGCCGGTCCTGGTCCCCGGGCTCCTCCAGTCCCCCGGTTACGCCCGGATCGTCTTCGAGCACGGGCAGCCGCTCGCCGGCCCGGCCGAGATCGCCGATCTCGTCTCCATGCGCTGTGCCCGTTACGATCGTCTGCGGGAACGGAACGACCCCGAGATCGTCGCGGTCTTCCCCCATAGCGCGCTCACCTGTGTGCCCGACGAGGTGCGGCGTGAGCAGGCCGCGCATCTGGTCTCGCTGGGACGGCGTGGAAGGGTGCGTCTCCATCTCGTGCCCGAGGGCTCGGCCCTGATCGGGATCACCTCGCCACTGCTGCTGTGCCGACTCGTGGACGGGTCACGCGCCGCATCCAGCGACCACGTTTCCGGTAACGTCCTCTACGACGAGACAATAGGGTTCGATCGGCTGGCTGAACTGGTCAAACGCGCTCTGGGCAGCGCACTTCCGTTGGAGCAGTCGATGGAGGTTCTGGAGAGGTTGAGCACATGAGCGGTGAATGGCACAAGTCCAGCTACAGCAGCACGGGTGGACAGTGCGTGGAGGTGCGCGAACACGAGTGGGGGACGGACGTACGCGACTCCGTTCATCCCGACGAGTGTTGCCTCTCCTTCCCTCCCGCTCAGTGGATCCGTCTGGCCAAGGTCGCCGATTCCCTCTGAGTCCTTACGTGACGGGGCCCACCGGAACGCGTCCGGTGGGCCCCGT
>CALGOD010000856.1 GCA_937957845.1 uncultured Nocardiopsis sp. | reverse complement strand
TGGAGATGTTCCAGGCCTTCGGCTTCGCCGGCCGCCTCAGCGAGGAGGCCTTCCACATCACGGAGATGTCCGTGTGGAAGCCGGACCCGGCGGACCCGAAGAACATCATCCGCACCTCGCGCCCCGAGGACGACCCGCGGGGCATCAGCGAGTTCCCGCACCTGACGATCAGCCAGTCGCGCATCCTGGACTACTTCACCGAGTCCATGGCCCAGTCGCCCACGCGGATGAAGCCGAACTACGGCGTGGAGTTCTTGGGCCTTGAGGTCGCAGGCGAGGGCGAGTATCCCGTCAGCGTCCGTGTGCGCCACACCGCGGGCCCGCGCGAGGGCGAGGAGCGCACCGTCCGCGCCAAGTACGTCCTGGGCGCCGACGGCGCCCGCAGTAACGTCCGCTCGGCGATCGGCCGGAAGCTGGAGGGCGAGCAGGCCAACCACGCCTGGGGGGTCATGGACGCCCTGGTCCGCACCGACTTCCCCGACATCCGGCTGCGGTGCATCGTGCAGTCCAGCTCCGGCGGCAGCATCCTGATCATCCCCCGTGAGGGCGGCCACCTGGTCCGCCTGTACGTGGACCTCGGCGAGGTCACGGCCGAGCGGTCCAGGGAGATCCGCAACACCACGCTGGAGGAGGTCATCCAGAAGGCCAACGACATCCTCCACCCCTACACCGTGGACGTGCGCAACGTGGTGTGGAACAGCGTCTACGAGGTCGGCCACCGTCTCACCGACAAGTTCGACGACGTCCCCGCCGACGAGGTCGACGGCCGGACCCCGCGGGTCTTCATCGCGGGCGACGCGTGCCACACGCACAGCGCCAAGGCCGCCCAGGGCATGAACGTCTCCATGGCGGACGGTTTCAACCTCGGCTGGAAGCTCGGCCACGTCCTCTCCGGTCGCAGCCCCGCATCCCTGCTGCACAGCTACTCCGCCGAGCGTCAGGTCGTGGCCCAGAACCTCATCGACTTCGACCGCGAGTGGTCCACGCTGATGGCCAAGCGGCCGGAGGACTTCGAGGACCCCGCCGAGCTGGAGGAGTTCGCCCTCAAGAACGCCGAGTTCCCGGCCGGTTTCATGACCCACTACGAGCCCTCGATGATCACCGCCTCGGACGAACACCAGGGCCTGGCCGAAGGCTTCACCATCGGCAAGCGGTTCAAGTCCGCCCGTGTGGCGCGGGTGTGCGACGGCAACCCCCTGCACCTGGGTCACCAGGCCAGGGCCGACGGCCGCTGGCGGATCTACGTCTTCGCCGACCGGCCCATCGCCGGCAGTCCGTCCAAGCTCACCGACCTGGCGACGTGGCTCGCCGAGTCACCCGAGTCACCCCTCCTGCGGTACACACCCGCCGAGGCCGACCTCAACGAGATCTTCGACCTGAAGGTCGTCTTCCAACAGCCGCACGTCGAGTTCGACATCACCGACGTCCCGGACGTCTTCCGACCGGAGGTCGGACCGTACAGGTTGCTGGACAACGAGAGCGCCTACGGCGTTCTGCCGGGCGAGGACATCTTCGACGAGCGCGGCATCGACCGCGACGGCGCCATCGTGGTGGTCCGGCCCGACCAGTACGTCTCCCACGTGCTGCCGCTGGACGGCACCCGAGGGCTGGCGGAGTTCTTCGCGCAGAACATGCTGCCACCGGCGAGCAACAAGGCGAACGCACTCGCGCCGTCCTCGGAGCGGACGATGGCGTCGGTCGGCTGACCATGAACGGCGGGGGTCGGGAAGCCGACCCCCGTTGAGGAGGGGTGGTGACCGCTCCTTTCGGAAAGCGCGACCGGGGCCTGCCGGGAGAGAAGGGTCACCCCCCCGAACCGGGGCAGGTCGGACAGGCCGACGTCCTCGGAACCGGAACGC
>CALGOD010000855.1 GCA_937957845.1 uncultured Nocardiopsis sp. | reverse complement strand
TCGAATCCGATGGATTTCGCACTCTGAACGAAGAGCAGCGCGTGGAGTTCGACGTCGTTGACAGCCCCAAGGGGCCGCAGGCGGAGTCGGTTCGCGCAGTCTGAGGACTCGCAGTAGGCGCCCCGTGTGGGGCGTCTACTTTTTTGCCGTTAGCCCTCGATGACGCCGTCCGTGGGTTCCATGAGGATCGCGAAGTCCCCGGCCAGCCACTCGGGATGGGTGCGGGAGAGGCGGAGGAGGCCGTTGCGGGAGGCGTCGACCTCCTCGTTGTCGTAGAAGACGTAGGTGACGTCGTGCACCGGTTCGGGAACCGCCTCGGCGAGCCTGAGCTGGACGGCGACGCCGGCCTTCATGTCGGAGGTACCGCACCCGTACAGGCGACCGTCGGCCACGTGGGAGGGGACGTTGTCGACGATCGGGACCGTGTCGATGTGGCCCGCGATGACGACACGGCGAGAACGTCCGAGGTCGGTGCGCGCGACCACGGCGTCGCCGTCGCGGGTGACGGTCAGGTGACCGAGCCCGGACAGGGCGTTCTCGATCGCGTCGGCGAGGACCTTCTCGTCACCGCTCTCGGAGCGGATGTCCACGAGGGAGGCGGTCAGGGTCGCGGCGTCCGAGGTCAGGTCCAGCATGTGTCGCCCCGTTTCGGTGGGTCGGTGGGTCCGCGCGCACCTACGGGGGTGCGCGCATACGCGTGACTGCGCGCGCAGACCACCTTAGAGCGCCTCGGGGCTCCCCCTGTACGAGGGGGAGCCCCGAGTTCTCCGACGTGTCCGTCAGGCGTTCACACCGTGCTCGCGGAGCAGGTCGTTGAGCGCGAGCTGCTCGTGCTCCTGGCCCTCCTCCAGGCGCTTGAGCACCAGCAGCACCGGCATGCCGAAGTCACCGCCGGGGAAGCTCTTGGTCCTGTTGGCGGTGACGCACACCGACCAGGCCGGCGCCTCTCCACGCGGGAGCTCCTCGCCGGTCTCGGCGTCGAACACACGGGTGGAGGAGGTCAGGATGGTGCCCGCGCCGAGCTTGGCGCCCCTGCGCACGCGGGCGCCCTCGACGACCATGCTGCGGGAACCGAGGAAGGCCTCGTCCTCGATGATCACCGGTGAGGCCTGCGGAGGCTCCAGGACACCACCGACACCGACCCCGCCGGACAGGTGGACGTTCTCGCCGACCTGGGCGCAGGAGCCGACCGTGGCCCAGGTGTCGACCATGGTGCCGGAACCGACGTAGGCGCCGATGTTGGTGAAGGACGGCATGAGCACGACCCCGGGGGCGAGGTAGGAGCCCCAGCGGGCGATCGCGCCCGCGACCACACGGACGCCGTCGAAACGGGTCTTGAGCGGCATGCGGTCGTGGTGGTAGAAGTCGCCGACCTGCGACTCCTTCATGTCCAGGACCTTGAAGCCGAGAAGGATGGAGCGCTTGGCGCGTTCGTCGACCACCACCTGATCGGTGGAGGGGTCGACGAAGGCCACACGGGCCTTGCCCTCGTCGATCTGGTCGATCGCACCGGTGATGACCTCACGCGCCTCGGCGTGGTCGGGCGTGAGTTCGGCGCGCTTCTCCCAGAGTTCGTCGATCTGATCGGGCAGCGGGCTGGAGTACGAGCTGGGCATGTGCACCCACGTTAGTCGCTCGTGACGGGTGCGCCGCCACCACCGCCCCGTGTGGACCTCCTCCTCGCGGGCGTGCTGTCGCTTTTCGTAGGGGTGACTACAATTCGTGTACGGCGCCGCCGGGCGCCTTCAACGCGCTGCGGGAGTCCCCACCTCCCCGGGCAGCGCACCGAACACGTCACCGACCCTTGGTTCGCCTGTGCCCAGTAAGCGTCGAAGGTTCTCCGCCTTCGTCAAGATCCTGCTCATCCTGACCCTCGTGTGCGGTCTGCTCGTCGCGGGGGCGTACTACGTGCTGACCACGTTCGACCCGCTCGACACCACCTCCGCGCCCGAACCGGGCTGCCGCCTGGAGATGTCCGACGGCAGGTACCCGATGGAGGGTCCCCAGGCCGAGAGCGCGACGACCGTGGGCGGGGTGGCGTTCAGCCGGGACCTGCCGCCGGAGGCGGTGACGGTCGCCTACGCGACGGTGTGGCAGGAGTCGGCGTTCTACAACGTGGAATACGGCGACCGGGACTCCCTGGGTCTGTTCCAGCAGAGGCCGTCGCAGGAGTGGGGGGAACCGGAGGAGATCCTCGACCCGGTGTTCTCCAGTGCCTCCTTCTACGACGAGCTGGTGGAGGTCGACGGCTGGGAGGACATCCCGGTCTTCGAGGCGGCCCAGGCGGTGCAGCGCAGCGCGGACGGCTACGCCTACGACCAGCACGAACCGCTGTCGGAGCGGATGACCGAGGTCCTCACCGGTTCCCGGGGGCCGGCCCTGACCTGCTGGTACGACGCCGAGACCGTGGAGGCGATGCGGGCGGGCGAGGCGGACGTCGAGGGCGCCCGGGAGGAGATGGCCCGTGTGTTCGGCATCCCTCCGGAGGAACTTCCCGAAGCCGACCCCTCCCGACCCCGGACGGGGGACCTGGGGTGGGCGATGGCCCTGTGGGCGGTGGCGCACGCCGAGGAGTACGGATTGACGACCGTGACCTACGACGGTCGGCAGTGGCGCGCTTCGGACGGTGTGGACGGCGCCGAGGCCTGGGGCACGGCCGAGGACTCCTCCACCGGGGAGGGCGTCCTCTTCCACTAGGAAGACCGGCTCAGGCCGACCGCGACACCGGACTCAGCCCAGGCGCTCGACCGTGGCCTGTACACGCTCGTCGTTCGCGGTGAAGGCCACCCGCACGTGACCCGCGCCCGCGATCCCGTAGAAGTCCCCGGGGGCGACCAGGACTCCGCGCTCGGCGAGGTGGGCGACGGCGCCCCAGGCGTCGTGGTCGGGGTGGCGGGCCCACAGGTAGAGACCGGCCTCGGAGTGCTCGACGCTCCACCCGGCGCCCTCGAAGGCCTCGCGGAGCCGTGCTCGGCGGGACCGGTAGCGCTCCTTCTGCTCGTCGGCGTGCGCGTCGTCGTCCAGGGCCGCGCCCATGGCCGCCTGAACCGGAGCGGGAACGATCATTCCGGCGTGCTTGCGCACCTCCAACAGCTCCTGGACCAGCGCGGGGTCGCCCGCCACGAAGGCGGCGCGGTACCCGGCCAGGTTGGAACGCTTGGACAACGAGTGCACGGCCAGCAGGTTCTCGTGAGAGCCGTCGCACACGTCCGGGTGCAGGATGGACACCGGTTCGTCGCCGTCCCAGCCCAGGTCGAGGTAGCACTCGTCGGAGGCCACGATCGCGCCGCGCTCACGTGCCCACTGCACGACCTTGCGCAGGTGTGGAACACCCAGAACACGCCCGGTCGGGTTGCTCGGCGAGTTCACCCACACCAGTCCCACCGACGCGGGACCGAGGGCCGCCAGTCCGTCGGAGGCCACCGGGGTCGCCCCGGCGATACGGGCACCGACGTCGTAGGTCGGATAGGCCAGTTCGGGATGGACGACCCTGTCCCCGTCCCCCAGCCCGAGAAGGGTGGGCAACCAGGCCACGAGTTCCTTGGAACCCACGGTGGGCAGAACGGCCCCCTCGGTCACGTGTACGCCGTGCCGGCGTTCCAGCCACCCCTGGATGGACGCGCGCAGCTTCGGAGTCCCCCACGTCAGGGGGTACCCGGGGGCGTCGGCCGCGTCGGCCAGGGCCCTGCGCACGACCGTCGGGACCGGGTCGACCGGGGTACCGACGGAGAGATCGACGATACCGTCGGTGTGCGCGGCGGCCTTCTGCTTGTACGGCGCCAGCCGATCCCACGGAAAGGCCGGGAGCCTGTCGGCCACGGGTCGCCGTTCGGCCATCGGTGCACACTCCATCCAGTTCGAGCTGTTCTCACGAAAGTCGCGCCGACTCCGCCCGGCGGAATCGGCGCGACAGGTCACGGAACGGGCGCGCACCCTCTGCGCCACGGGGATGCGCCGCCCGCCGCGGTGCGGGGCCGGGTCACACCCGGCGCACAGCCGGGTTACTCGGCCTGTGGCGGCAGCTTGGCCACGATCGGGTGGTCACGGTCGATCTTGCCGACCTTGGAGGCTCCTCCAGGAGAGCCCAGATCGTCGAAGAACTCGACGTTGGCCTTGTAGAAGTCCGACCACTGCTCGGGAAGGTCGTCCTCGTAGTAGATGGCCTCCACAGGGCAGACCGGCTCACACGCACCGCAGTCAACGCACTCGTCCGGGTGGATATAGAGCATGCGCTCGCCCTCGTAGATGCAGTCCACGGGGCACTCGTCAATGCAAGCCTTGTCCAGCACATCAACACAGGGCTGCGCGATGACGTAGGTCACGTCGTACTCCTTGTCTCGTCCCCGCTTCCGCGGAGAGGCGGGGACTTTTCAGAGGCCCCGGGCGGGGATGGCGTGCGGGCGCTCCGCCCCGCTCACGGGCCCTGCAAGCAATTGGCACAGATCTCGTACTCCTAGTATGGCTGCCGAAGACGAGTAGCGCACACTCGGGGGGTCGCTTCCATGCACATCAGGGGACGCCTGGTCCATCGGATCTCCCCGAAGGACGTGGGCCACAGGGTTTCTGTGCGAATCCGCCTCCCCGGAGGCGGGTTCACCGATATCGTCGGTGTCGTCGAGTCCTGGGCCGACGGTGTCCTCACCGTGCGCCGACGGGACGGCTCCACCACGAAGGTGGAGGAGTCGACCATCGCCGCGAGTCGTGTCGTCCCCCCTGTCCCCCCACGCCGTCGTGGCGGGCGCCCTCCACAGGCGCCCTGACCCTCCGGACCTGCGATCGCGGCGCGGGTGCCGCCCGTGGGCGGCACGCACACCGCGCCTGACCAGAGGCATTCTTCGCCCCGGGCGGGGTAGGAGAGGCACGAGTCCCCACGCGGGCCCTCACGGCCCGTCGGGACGAACCCAAGAGCATCGCGCCCCCGACGAACACCCACGCGGAGAACGGGCGCCCGGTACGCGGGGAGGTGGTGAGCGCCCACATGCGCGAAGCCGTAGCGTCCGCCCTCGCCGAGTTGGCCCGACGGGACGAGCGGGCCGCCGACGTGGCCCGGTCGGCGTTGGACACTCTGGCACCGGGGCAGGAGCTCGAAAAACTGAACCAGCACGCCGTTCAGCGATTCTGCTGGTTCGAGCTCCCGGTCCGCTTCCAGAACTCCACCGATGACCGGCTGTTCGCGGCTCGGGCCCTCAGCTCCCTCTTCTCCCTCCTCCAGCTGTACCGATACGCACAGATCTGCTCGTCTCCGGAGACGATGACCCTGCTCACCGTCTACGCCGAGGACCACGCGGCCGGACTGGCCATGTACGAGCGACTCATGTGGGAGTCGGGGGTGGAACCGCCGGACCTGCCCGAGCTGACCTGGGGAACGGCGGTCGGCGACGCGGAGATCCGGGCCCGCCGCGAGACCGCCTCCGCTCTGGAGCTGGCGATCCTCCTGGGTGACGTGCGTCCGGGAAAGCGCGGCTGGCGCCCCGCCCAGGAGCGTTTCGCCCGTTCCTTCCTCACCCAGCCGGACGACCGAGGGCTGAGCCACCTGGACCGCATACGCGAGGAACGGGTCCGGGCCTGGCTGAGCTCGTCCGCGCACCCGCACCGCCAACGCCTCTGGCCGTTGGTGGGCCAGATCATCGCGGGTTCGGACGTGCCGCGCGACGCGGAGTCGGTGATGGCGCCCCTGCAACGTCTGCTGGACCTGGCCGCGGACGGCATCGCGCTCACCCAGATCGGCTACATCTCGCCGAGCGTGGTGCGACAGATGTGCGAGGACTTCGCCTGGCGGACCTCGCCCGCGCCTCCACGCAGCGAGACCGACGCCACCCAGTTGATCGCACTGCACCAGACACTGCGCGGGATGCGGGCCGTGCGTCGGGCGGGACGCCGCCTGGTGCTGACCCGGCGGGGACGCCAACTGAGGGAGGACCCCGAGGCGCTGTGGCAGGCGGCCGCCGAGACCCTGTGCCGCACCGGCGGTCTGGAGCAGGCGGCCGCGGAGACGCTGTTGGGGATGCTGCTGACCCGCTCCCCTCAGGGCACGGGGTCACACGCGCGGCGCGGCGAGTCCGACGTGGAGACGGCCGAGCGGACGTTGACCGAGTCGGGGTGGGTCCCGGTGGAGCCGCCGGTGGCCGCGGGACGGCACGCCGCCTCACATCGACGGACCGCGGAGGCCGCCTCGGACCAGGTACGCGCACTGGTGATGGCGGTGAGCTGGCTGTTGGAGGCCCTGGGCCTGCTCGGCGAGGACGACGGCGCCGGACATCGGGAACTGACACCGGCGGGCCGGGCGTTCGCGATCGCCTGCCTGCACCAGTCCGCGGTGGCACCCCGAGCCGTCGTTTAGGTGTACTGACCACAGAGGTCAGGAACAGCCCGGCAGTGATGTGACAGCAAGAGAGGGCCCCCGACATAGGTGTGGATGGTCGAGATCAACACCTGAAGAAGGCCGGGACGCCCTCGATGGCCCA
>CALGOD010000854.1 GCA_937957845.1 uncultured Nocardiopsis sp. | reverse complement strand
CGTCCAGACGGCCGACGAAGACGATCGTGTCCCGGTCGGACAGGCCGAACCTCGCGCGCGCCCTCCCGCGCTCCCCTTCCCGGGGGCGGAACCTCTCCAGGTCGATCCCGCACGAGATGGCCTCGACCGTGCGGGCGAACCCCTTCCTCCACAGCAGTTCGGCCGCGCGTGGCGTGGGTGTGCTCACATGGTCGGCCTCACCGGCCACCCGGATCATGTCCCGCCACGCCACCTCCCCCGCCATCTCCCGCATCCGGGCCGGCACCCTGGCATGGGCGTAGAGGTTGTCCGGCATGAAGTGGTTGGTGAGCATCACCGGGATGCCGGCCACACGGGCCCGGCGCATCGCCGTCCTGCTGAGGGGGAAGTGGCTCTGCGCGTGCACCACGTCCGGGTCCAGACGCCGGAGGAGCCTGTCGATGTGCCCGCCCATACCCAGGGGTACGGCGGCGCGCATGCTGGGTTGGAAGGGTATGGGCCCCGAGCGCAGCCGGTGCTCGGTCACCGCACCGTTGACCGTCGCGTACGGTTCACCCCGATCGGAGGGGCAGAGGACGTGGACCCGGTGCCCCCGCCGTGCCAACCCCTCGGCCAGCCGGTGGGTGAAGTACCCCGCGCCGTTGACGTCGGGCGGGTAGGTGTCGGTGGCGATCAGGACACGCAGTGGACTCATGAAAGAACTCCTTCGCTCAACGTGTGGACGTGGCCCCGGTGGTGTTCCGCGGGGCTTCGGGGTTACGGTGACGCGCCCGCGCCAGGGCGATGGTCCCGACGATGGCCAAGGCCCCGAAGGCCATCGCGCCCAGGCGGGCCGGCGGGGTCTGTGGTACTCCCTCGCCCAGGATCAGGACGCCGATGACCACGCCGACCACCGGATCGGTGACCAGCAGGGTGGCGTAGGCGGCCGAGAAGTGTCCGCTTCGGTAGGCGTTCTGCATCAGCAGGGCACCGAAGACCCCGGCGAGCAGGGCGAGCGCGGTCAGCCAACCGAAGACGTTCGTCCAGTCCTGGTGGACGTTGGCGGTGACGACCCGCGCCAGTCCGGACGTGGTCCCCATGGCCGCACCGCCCGCCAGGGCGAGCAGGATCGCCCTGGTCGCGCTGTTCATCCAGTGCGCCGTGAGGTAGACGGCGAGTCCGGCCCCGATGACGGTCCCGGCCAGGGCGAGCGCCACGTCCGTGGTCATGACCGGGACGTCGGCGGCGTGGGGGAAGAGCGAGAGCACGCCGACCAGGCCGACCATGACGGCGGTTCCGGCGACGATCTGGGACGGCCCGACCCTGCGACGGTTGAACACGGCCGACAGCACGATGGCGAAGAGCAGTCCGGTCACACCGATCGGTTGGATGATGGTCAACGGCGCCCCGCTGAGGGCGATCAGGTGCAGGGCCGACCCGAGGACGGCGGCCATACTGCCGAACACCCAGCGGGGTCGGCGGACCAGATGCAGCAGGAAGCCCGCGCGCGCCACCTGGCGCCCCGGGGCGCGGACGGCGTCGCGTTCCTGGAGAGCGGAACCGAGCGCCAGGATGAACGCGCCCGCGACGGCTGTGAGAACCGGCAGCACCATCGGTGTCATCACCTCGGGCTTCCTGCGGTCGTCCCTTGTCCGCACTGCATCACGGTCATCCCCCGACACTCGGTTCCGAGCAGCGCCCCTCGGGCTAGTGGATACCCACAACGCTACGGACAGGACCTGCGCCGTGGCGATAGCGTCGGCCCCCGTTCTCAGGTAGTGCTCTCACCCCCGGATCGGCGCCGGACTCCACCACGGGCTCCCTCCGCCGCTGTTACGGCACGTCCCTCGCCGGTGCCGCCTCCACCTCGTCCCGCGAAGACGGCGGCGGCGGACCGGTTCCCACCAAGAGGGGGGACACGGACGACCGTCGCGGACGCGAGCGAGGATCCCCACCCCGGGGGTGCGGCCGAAGAACAGCTCATGACACTATGGACAGGGCTGGTCTAGACCGGATAGGAGCGCTTCTTCGTGCCTCATGACTCCCTCTTCTCCCACCGACCCCTCATCCCCCGTCCCGTCACCGTGGACGGGGGCTCCACCGGCGGGCTGACCCTCACCGCCACCACCAGGCTCTCCTCCGATCCCG
>CALGOD010000853.1 GCA_937957845.1 uncultured Nocardiopsis sp. | reverse complement strand
TTGGGGAGGGTGGTGAAGCCCAGGTCCAGCGGTTCCAGCAGGTGGGGGTACTCGCCCATGTCGTCTCCTCGCGGGTGCCTCGCGGGTCGGCGTCCGGTCGACCCGGAACCAATTATGCAACAAGTTGCAAAATGGGGGATCGTGCCCTCTGAGCGGGCCGGTGGAGTCGGCGTGCCGCCATGTCGGGACGCCGCCCTCGGCGGGCGGGACGTGGGCTCGGTGGCGAGTCGTGTGCCATGGGGCGCGGAGCCGTGCGCCGGCCGAGTGAGACTAAAACCGAGACTAGGGACGACGAAGGCCCCGACCAGGGTGTGGTCGGGGCCTTGCGTTGCGGCTGGTGAGCCGTGGCGGAGGATAAGGGATTCGAACCCTTGAGGGGTTGCCCCCAACACGCTTTCCAAGCGTGCGCCCTAGGCCACTAGGCGAATCCTCCGCCGATAACTCTACACGCCGTTGGGGAGTGCTTCGAACGGTCGTGTGGCGGACGTGGTTCAGGACCCGTGACTGGACCTCACACCGCTGATGGCGTTGTTGCGGAAGGCGTCCACGAACAGCGAGTGGTCCGCCCGCGCCTGGGCGGCGTACCGGTGGGCGAAGTCCACGCACCACCGGGTGAACTCCGCCTCGTGGCCGTCGAGCACCTTCATGATCGCCTCCTCGGTCTCGCCGCTGACCAGGGTGGCGTCCGCGTGCGAGTCGGACACGCAGTGCGCCTTGGCGGTGGCGCGGCCCAGGTAGTCCAGCACCGGGGCGATCTCCCCGGGCTCGGTCAGGCCGTCCCAGTCCAGGTCGTTGGTGTAGGGGGAGACCTCGCTCACCACGAAGCCCACGCCGTCGATCTCGGTGTGCCCCAGCAGCGGGTCGGCGTGTGCCTGCAGCGCACGTTGGGACACGGCGGTGCGGTGTCCGTGGTGCTTGAAGTACTCCATGATCCCGCGGTCGGTCACCACCCGCGAGGGCGCGGCCACGTTGCCCTGTTTCACCGACAGGACGACGTCGTTGTCCCACGCCTCCGACTGGCCCTCGATGAGCACGCTGTAGGCGGGCAGACCCGCCGAGCCGATCCCGAAGCCACCGCTGCCCACCACGTCCTTGACCTCGTAGCTCAGTGAGGCGAATCGCTGGTCCTCGGGGATGGTCCCCAGGTAGGAGACGTAGGCGGCCAGGACCTTCTCACGTTCGCCCTCGTCCAGGCGGCGCGCTCGGGGCCCCTCCCGGAACCGGCGACTGTACCCGTCGCGGGTGGTCATGGACAGCAGCATCTCCGCGCGGCTGTTGAGACGGGCCCGCTGGAGTACGTCGTGCACCGTGCCGTCGGTGTTGTCCAGCTTGAGGGAGAACTCCGAGTCGCCGCCCTTCGTCGCGAACTCGCGCACCTGGGACACGTAGGCGTCGACGTAGCGGGGTACGAGCGCGCTGATGTCCTCGTCGGACAGAGCCTTCTGCCAGCCCATCAGGGCGATGCTGGCCACGAACCTGAGCACGTCCCAGGTGAAGTGGCCGAGGTAGGCCTCGTCGAAGTCGTTGACGTCGAACACCAACCGGCCGGTGGAGTCCATGTAGGTGCCGAAGTTCTCCGCGTGCAGGTCGCCCTGGATCCACACTCGCGAGGTGCGGTCGTCGGCCCAGGGGTCGTCCATGGTGGAGACGTCGGTGTAGAAGAGCGCGGCGCTGCCCCGGTAGAAGGCGAACGGGTTGGCCGCCATCTTGCGGAACTTGACGCGGAAGGCGGCCGGGTCGGCGGCCATCAGGTCCGAGAAGGCGTTCTCCAGGGTGTCCACGATGAGGTCGCGGCGCGTGGAGGAGTTGTCCGGGGGTTCCAAGGGGTCGAGCATGCCCATGCCGTTCATGATCCGTGGGGGAGTGGATTGGTCCGCCCGGGCCGACGAGGGCCACGGGCGCGGTATGAGACGCGCCGAAGCTTCGATGTGTTCCCTCCCCCGACACGGATGTCCTGTGGGTGAGGGACGTGTCCACAGGCGCCTTGGGACGGGTTGCCCGAGCGGTCCGTGCTTCGGCTACACTCAGGGCAGACCCCTCGTGCGGCGTCACCCTACGAACCTCCCCAGGGCCGGAAGGCAGCAAGGATAAGTAGGCTCTGGCGGG
>CALGOD010000852.1 GCA_937957845.1 uncultured Nocardiopsis sp. | reverse complement strand
GAGATTCCGTCTTGTGACTGGAGTTCAGACGTGTGCTCTTCCGATCTAGGCCTCTTTGGCGTCACCGTCCAGGCCCAGGACGTCGAAGGTGTCAAGGTGTGCGGGGTGGAGTCGGGCGGCGAGCCGCTCCATCAGGAAGGGGTTGCGGGCGCCCCCGCCCGAGGCGAGCACCTCGACCACCCCGTGGGGGCGCAACGCGTCCGCGACGGAGACCGCGGTGAGTTCGACCAGGGTGGCCAGCCGGTCGGTGTCGTCGGGTGTACCGGCCCGCCTCAACGCCGCGTCGAGATGACCGGGACCGAACAGTTCCGGTCCGGTGCTCTTCGGCGGGGGCAGCCGGTAGTACGGCTCGGCGAGCAGGTGCTCCAAAAGCGTGGGGTCGACTCTGCCCGACCGGGCGAGCGTCCCATCCGTGTCGAAGTCGGCGCGGCCGCCGGTCACCCGGCGCACCGCGGTGTCGATCAGTGCGTTGCCGGGTCCTGTGTCGAAGGCCTGCGGTGGGGCTCCGTCCCGCACGATGGTGGCGTTGGCCATGCCTCCGAGATTCAGGGCGGCGGCCGGTTCCGTGCGCCCGCCGAGCAGGAGGACGTCCAAAAGAGCGGCCAACGGCGCCCCGTGCCCGCCCGCGGCCACGTCGGCCGCCCGCAGGTCCGAGACGACGGGCAGTCCGGTGGCCTCGGCGATCCACGCGGGCTGCCCCATCTGCAGGGTGCCGCGCACCGTCGTGCCGTCGACCCAGTGGAAGAGGGTCTGGCCGTGCGAGGCGATCAGGTCGGCCCGACCCCCGGCGAGTTCCTCGTTCCCGGTCCGTGCCGCGTCGGCGAACTCACGACCGACGCCGGTGTCGAGGCGGCACACGGTCTCCATCGTGACCGGAGCGGGCGGCAGTGCGTCGCGGATCGCCCGCCGTAGTCGCGTCGAGTAGGGCACGGTGCGGTGTCCCAGCGGGGTCAGGAGCACCAGGGGGCCGTCCAGGTCGATGCGCGCGGCGGCGACGTCGATCCCGTCCACGGAGGTGCCGGAGGACAGGCCGAGGACGATCACGTGGTCCCCGTCCCAGGCCGGTGGGTACGGTCGCCCGGAGGGCAGGGCGAGGGCCGGCCCTTCGTTTCCCTCCACGGTCTCCACAAGCGCGTGCGGACACACATGAACACCATGCACACCCCAGGTAGTCGACTCGCTACCAGACGTACATCGCACACGGTGTCCCGCGCAATCCCCCTTCCCTCCGGTGTCGGTGAGTCGTTGGCGTCCGCACCCGTCGGAGCGCCTCGGGCCGGGGGTGGAGCCGGGGAGAGAACACGCCGGCGGTCGAACAGGCGCCCGGGCGCCGCGGTCGGGCTCTCCGAACACCGCCCCGAGGGCGTTGCGCCCCGGACGGGGAGCGTCGTGTCCACTTGCGAGGAGCTCCGCCGAGCCGCTCACGCTCCATCCGCGCCCTGGCACCGACACACTGGGGTCGGCGCAGCACGACGACCCCTACGGCGACGCCGGGCCGCCGCAGCGTGCCCACGGCGTGGTTCTTCCGCTCTTCCGTCCGTGGAGGTCGATGTTCGGGGCGCCCGGCGCGCACAGCATCTTCGGCCGCTCCCGGAGTGGGCCCGGACGGAGGCGCGGGTATCAGTACGGGTGACGCCGCCCACCGGGGTGGACATGCGGAGAAGCCCCCGAATTGCATGCTCATTCATAGTGGCGCATACTTATTGCCATGTCCAAGGTACTCACTTCCCTTCCCGTCGGCGAGCGCGTCGGAATCGCCTTCTCCGGTGGCCTCGACACCTCGGTGGCGGTCGCGTGGATGCGCGACAAGGGCGCCGTTCCGTGCGCCTACACCGCCGACATCGGCCAGTACGACGAGCCCGACATCGCCTCGGTGCCCGGCCGCGCCGCCGCCTACGGCGCGGAGGTCGCCCGGCTCGTCGACTGCCGGGAGGCCCTGGTGGAGGAAGGACTCGCGGCCCTGGCCTGCGGAGCGTTCCACATCCGCTCCGGTGGCCGCACCTACTTCAACACCACCCCTCTCGGGCGCGCCGTCACCGGGACCCTGCTGGTGCGCGCCATGCTCGAGGACGGCGTGCAGATCTGGGGAGACGGGTCCACCTACAAGGGCAACGACATCGAGCGGTTCTACCGCTACGGTCTCCTCGCCAACCCCGCCCTGCGGATCTACAAGCCGTGGCTGGACGCCGAGTTCGTCAACGAGCTCGGTGGCCGCAAGGAGATGTCGGAGTGGCTGCTCGCCCACGACCTGCCCTACCGGGACAGCACGGAGAAGGCCTACTCCACCGACGCCAACATCTGGGGCGCCACGCACGAGGCCAAGGCGCTCGAACACCTCGACGTCGGCATCGAACTCGTCGAGCCCATCATGGGCGTACGGTTCTGGGACCCCGAGGTGGAGATCACCCCCGAGGACGTCACGATCGGCTTCGAGCAGGGCCGACCGGTCACCATCAACGGCAAGACCTTCCCCTCCGCCGTGGACCTGGTGATGGAGGCCAACGCCATCGGCGGCCGCCATGGCATGGGCATGTCGGACCAGATCGAGAACCGGGTCATCGAGGCCAAGAGCCGGGGCATCTACGAGGCACCGGGCATGGCGCTGCTGCACGCGGCCTACGAGCGACTGGTCAACGCCATCCACAACGAGGACACCCTCGCCAACTACCACAACGACGGCCGGCGGCTCGGCAGGCTGATGTACGAGGGCCGCTGGTTGGAGCCGCAGGCGTTGATGATGCGCGAGGCCTTGCAGCGCTGGGTGGGCACGGCGGTCACCGGCGAGGTGACCCTGAGGCTGCGGCGCGGTGACGACTACTCCATCATGGACACCTCCGGGCCGGCGTTCAGCTACCACCCGGACAAGCTGTCCATGGAGCGCACGGAGGACTCCGCGTTCGGTCCGAACGACCGCATCGGCCAGCTGACCATGCGCAACCTCGACATCGCCGACTCCCGGGCCAAGCTGGAGGAGTACTCCAGGCTCGGCATGGTCGGCAGCGACCGGCAGATCACGACCGGCGCCGCGCAGGCGGCCTCGACCGGCCTGATCGGCTCGATGCCCGAGGGCGGGGCCGAGACCATCGCCTCCCGTGGCCAGGCGGCGGAGAGCGACCTGCTCGACCAGGCCGCCATCGAGTCCGGCAACGACTGAGCGGACTTCGGAGGCCGTCGCGCCGGCCGCGACCGCTCCCCGTCCGCCTCACTCCGCTCCGAGCACGACCGTCTCCGGGGGCACACCTTCCGGGGGCGGTCGCCGCCGTCAGGGCGACTTCCCGGGCTCCGAGGCGACACGCACACGGGACTCGACCCCCTCCAGCAGCCACTCCAGACCCTGGGCGAAGACCTCGTGGGGGTCGGGACCGTCCGTGTCCAGACCTTCGATGGCCCGGTAACGGCCCGTCTCACCCGCACGTGTGGCCAGGAAGGCCTCCTGGACCGTGTTCCACGTCCGACCGTCGGGGGTCGTTCGCTCCCGGGATCGGTCGGCGCGGATCACCTTGGCGGCGTGCCCTCGGATGTATCCGTCCACGGTCTCCACGACGGTGAGCGCCTCGTGAGCGGTCAATCCGGTGCCCTCGAAGATCCTGAGGGCGGAGTCGGTCCAGGCGAAGGCGTGGGGCCCCACGGGCTGCCCGGTGGCGGTGAGCTCGATCAACCAGGGGTGTTCACGGTAGGAACGCAGATCCTCGTGCGCCCAGGACCGGACCTTCTCCCGCCAGGTCCCCGGACGCGTGTGCGGCAGGGGCGCTCGACCGATCATCGTGTCCACCATCAGCGCCACCAGCGCGGCCTTGCCGGGAACGTAGGTGTAAAGAGTGGCCGCGCCCACGCCGAGCAGGGCGGCGACCCCGCGCATGGACAGGGCACCGACCCCCTCCTCCTCCACGACCCGGGTGGCCGCGTCCACGATCTCCTCCACGGTGAGGTTGTGCCGTGGGCCGCGTCGAGGCCGTGCCGGCCCGTCCCACAGCAGAGCGAGCGTGGCCTCGGGGTCGTGCGCGCGGACCACCGTCGTCCCCTCCCTAGAACTCCGTACACTGTTCGAAGTACGATCGAACGTCGTACGGAGTTTACGTCGGAGAGAGGCCCATGCCCGATCGCCCGCCCGACCACCCGCCCGCTCCTGGCATGTCCCACCTCGGCCGTGCCCTGCTCATGGCCGCGTCCGTCACTCTCGTGGGCCTGCTCGCCTCCCTCGCCACCGGCTCACCGCCCGATGCGGCCGAAGCCCCCGGTTCACCCTGGGCCTTGTTGACGCGGGGCCTGCTCACCTTGGGGCCGGTGACGGCTCTGCTCTGGGCGGCGTGCCGTTTCCTGGACCGCCGACCGATG
>CALGOD010000851.1 GCA_937957845.1 uncultured Nocardiopsis sp. | reverse complement strand
GAAGCGAAAGTCCCCTCCGCTGACGGGTCGGCGCATCGCCTCGTCCACCAGATCCTCGAAGTCCCCCACGACCCTCCCCGCGCTTCTTCGCCGCCATCGTCGAGAGCGGGAAGGGATCACCGCGAGCCGTTGAAGGCACGGGAGGGGCCGAATCCACCTGGGAACGCGCACGGTCGAGACCGAACGCGTATGCGGGGACGCCCGCCTCCTTTGTGACGTCGTGTGCACGAGCATGCGGAACATTCCCCTGGACCGCGCCGGAGCGGGTCAGATCAGCTCGCGGCGCTGCAGGTGACTGAAGGCCGCCCAGCCCGGCAGCACCGGCAGCCAGAAGGTCAACAGCCGGAACAGCAGGACCGCGGGCAGCGCGACGGCCGCGGACACGCCCACGACGGCGGTCAGTCCGCCGATCATCGCGGCCTCCACCGCTCCCAGGCCGCCCGGTGTGGGTGCCGCCGAACCGATCGCGTTGCCGGCCAGGAAGACCACCGCGACCGCGGCCGGGCTCACCTCCGTCCCCGGGGCGGCGAAGGCCAGCACCGAGAAGTGCAGGCACAGCACGAACGCCACGGTCAGCAGGAGCGTCCCCCCGAAACCGAGCACCAGGCTGGAGGGGCTCTGGAGCGTGTCCAGCAACCGGGGCAGCACTCCGCGCAGGTAGGGGCGCACCCGGTCGGCGATGGCGTGCCTGAGCCGGGGCAGCAGCAGGACGACGCCCACCACGACCGTTCCGGCGATACTGATCACGACGACGGTCGGGGACGGTGTGAACCTCGTCCAGTAGGAGGTGCCCGTCAGGTAGGCGCACACCAGCAGCAGCGGAACGTGCACCAGGAAGCCGACCAGCTGGCTGAGGCCCACCGCGGACAGGGCCAGGGAGGTGGGCACCCCGGCCTTGGCGACGAACCGGGTGTTGACCGCGATCGACCCCAGCCCCGCGGGCGCGGCGATGCGCACGAAGGACCCGGCGTACTGGACCATCAGGGTCCGCCACCACGGCAGCGGTACGGGAACGAACCCGATGAGGATCATCGCGGCGGAGATCGTGCACACCACGGACGCGGCGACCGCCGCCACCGCCCAGCCGGGTTCGGCCTGACCGATCGTGCTGAAGTCCACCCCGGTGAGCTGGTACAGCAGGACCAGACCGACGACGGTCACGATGATGACGCTGACGATGGTGCGGGGCCGCATCCGCTCCAGACGGGCCGGTTCCGAGGGCGCCTCCGGAGCGATGCTCCCCACGCTCTCCCGTAGTCGTCCCAGCAACGAACGGTCCGCGCGCAGGCTCACTCGCAACTTGTAGGGCAGCCCCGCGGGCTGGAGGAAGGGCAGGACCGCGGCCGTGGCCGGCACTCCCAGGGCGCGCACCGCCGAGTCCACCGCCCGTTTCGCCCCCACTCTCATCGCCAGGAGGGTGAGCATCGCGGCCTGGTCCAGGGCCGTTTGGAGTTGGGGGGCGGCCACGGCGCCCCGGTCCAGCCCGATGAGTACGGCGCGTTCGGGCTGGACGGCGCGCTCCCTGCCCAGGACCCCGACGGTGGCACCGTTGAGGTTGCCGTGCGCCAGGCGTCGGCGGTGCAGCAGCCCCAGTTCCCTCCAGCACAGGTCGAGAAGGTCGTCGGTGAGTTCCTCGTCGTCCAGTTCGTCGAGGGCGCGTGAGTCCGGCAGTTCGCGGGCCAGGAGCACGGTGCCGGGCCCGAGTTCGCCGACGGCCAGCACACGCGGGACCGCCGCCCCCGCCTGGTGTGCGGAGAAGCTCATCAGAGCGGCGTGCTCGGCGCGGCGGCGCACACCGTAGAGCATCCGGGGGGCGACGGGACCCCGGAGGAACAGCAGGTCGCGCAGACGTCGCCAGAATCCGGCGGTGTTCTCCGAGCTGAGCACGATGATCTCCGCCCGGCCCCCGTCGTCGAGTTCGGCCAGGTAGCGGGGGTTTCCGTCCTCGTCCTGCTCGGTGCGGACCATGCCGGTGGCGGTGATCCCGAACCTGCGGAGCTCCTCGTGGAGACGCCCGTCGGGCCGGATCGGTGTTCTGGCGCCGAGCACGTACTGGACCAGTGCCGCGCAGGTCAGTCCGATCAGAACGGTGAGGAGGAGCCCCAGGAGGCTGGTGACCCCGGCCAGCAGGGCACAGACGGCGACGGTGGTGTTGCCCGCCCACAGGATCGAGCGGATCCGGGGCAGGCCGGGGGGCATGGTGCGCACGAAGGCCAGGACGGCGGCCACGTAACCGAGGGCGGCGCTGGTGAAGACCTCGTCGGGTGCGAACGCGTTGGGCAGCCGCTCGGGTCCGATCAGGGCGATGAGGGCGGCGTTGATCAGCGAGGCGAGGGTGTAGGCGGCGATCCCCGCGGTGATCGGGCGGACGAGAGAACGTGGCCCCGCCGCGAACAGCGTGCGCAGCACGACGTAGCTGACCAGGACGATGAGCAGCAGGTTGGCGCCGACCGCGACGAGGAGGAGCGGTCCCACGGGCAACAGGACGCGCAACCGGTCCGGGTCGGTGACCTCCACTCCGTCGGTGGCCATGCGGACGACGATCATGGTCGCGGCCACCACGAGCAGGCCTGCGGTGCCCGCGAGGAGGTCCACGGGTCTGCGTGGTGCACGCTCGGGGCGGGAGGAGAGGGTGCGGTCGATTCCGGTTGTCACGCTCTCAGACTGCCCGACCCCTGGGAATTCAGACACCAGGGATACGGGTGTTTCGTACGACCGGTTCCCGACCGCGACCGGGGAGGGCCTGCGACCGGAGAGAACCTACGACCGCTCCCGTCCCGAACGGCCGTGTCCCAGATGGGTGCGGAGCACCCGCACGCGGCCGGTGGAACGGTCGGGTGGGCCAGCCGGTGCGCGCGGGCCGGATTCCGCGGTCGGCGGTGGGTGATACCCCCCACCGTCGATCCGCGTCGGCCCGTTCTCTCAGTTCTTGCGCTGGTAACGACGTTGGAAGCGCTCCACACGGCCCGCGGTGTCCACCACACGGCTCTGTCCCGTGTAGAAGGGGTGGCTCGCGCTGGAGATCTCCACGTCGATCAGCGGATAGGTGCGACCGTCGCTCCACTCGATGGTCCGGTCGCTGGTGGCGGTGGACCTGGTGAGGAAGGCGAAGTCGGCGGCGCGGTCGCGGAAGACGACCGGGTGGTAGTCGGGGTGGATTCCGGGTTTCATGTGTCCCCCTCGTGGAAGTCGGTCGGCCGGTCGGCGGAGAC
Organism: uncultured Nocardiopsis sp.; assembly: GCA_937957845.1. Classification (GTDB taxonomy): domain Bacteria; phylum Actinomycetota; class Actinomycetes; order Streptosporangiales; family Streptosporangiaceae; genus Nocardiopsis. Next base: position 371 of record CALGOD010000851.1, on the reverse strand, counting down.
GACCCGTCAGCGCTCCTCGCGGAAGTCGACGTGTCGGCGGACGCTCGGGTCGTACTTGCGCAGCGTGAGCCTGTCAGGGGTGTTGCGCCGGTTCTTGCGGGTGACGTAGGTGTGACCGGTACGTGCGGTGGACCTGAGTCTGACGACCGGTCGGTTCTCGGTACGTGCCATGGATCCCTCCTCAGGTTTCCACGCACTACAAGCCATTGATAACAGTTTTCATTCCCGATCGGTGAAGGAACATGCCGGTGACCTCCCACCCGCGGGCGGTGTCGCGGCTCCGAGCCCCTGGAAAGACGACGCCGGTGCCGCCGCGGGATCGCGGCGGCACCGGCGCACGGGGTCGGTCGTCCCGGCCGAACCGGGAACTA
>CALGOD010000850.1 GCA_937957845.1 uncultured Nocardiopsis sp. | reverse complement strand
CGGACCTCGGTGCTCCACAGCGCGATGTTGGCGGCGATGGAGGCGAGCGCGCCGAGAAGCCCGACGAGCATCAGCGGCGTGTCCGCCAGGCGCGCGGCCATGTGCAGTGTCGCCAGGGTCAGGCCCAGCGCCACCATGGCCACGAACTGGGCGGTGCGCCACAGGACGTGACCTCCGCGGCGCACCGGGACCGCCAGAGCGGCCAGGGCGACGCCCACCACGGCCGCGACGACCATCAGGGTGAGCAGATCACCGGCGTACTCCGCGGGAAGACCGGCCCTGCTGTCCCAGGCGATATAGGCGAGCAGTCCGTACGCGGGGACGAGGGCGAACATCAGGACACAGGTCTGCCGCACGTCCAGCGGGGGCCGCACACCGGGTCGGCGCACCGCGACGAGGGCCGCCGTGGAGGCCCAGGCCGACGCGAAGCGCTGGGAGACGACCGGTGCGAGGGACGAAACGGAACTTTGCATGCCGAACAGGGTTGCGCGCGGAGCGTTCCCGTGCAAGGCGTCCACCGAACCCGCGTACGAATGGTGACCTGACGGTGATGTACCCGCCACCGCGCCGGCCCGGCCTCTCGGTCCACCGCTCAGTCCACGACGCTCTGGGCCTTCGCCTCCAGCAGTCGCCGGCGCACGTACTCCAGGGCCTGCTCGAGAAGCGTCTCGACGTCTTCGCGCACGTCCAGCTCCAGGCCCGGCTCTTCGCTCCCCAGCGGCTCCAGGGTGTCGAACTGCGACTGCAGCAGCGCGGGCGGCATGAAGTGGTCCTTGCGGGCCTCCAGCCGCTCCCAGATCACTTCGGGGCTGCCGTTCAGATGCAGGAAGTACACCTCGGGCGCGCCTTGGCGCAGGATGTCGCGGTAGTCGCGCCGCAAGGAGGAGCACGCCATGACGGTGGAATCGCCGCGGGCGTCGTGCTCGGTGATCCATCCGGCCAGTTCGCGCAGCCACGGCCATCGGTCGTGGTCGGTCAGGGCGATTCCCGCGGCCATCTTGTCGATGTTGGCCGGTGGATGGAAGTCGTCGGCCTCTGCGAAGGGGAGCCCGAGCCGCTCGGCCACTTGTTGGGCGACGGTGGTCTTGCCGCTGCCCGAGACTCCCATGAAGACGAAATGCATGGCTTCTCCGTGTCGTGGTGCCCCTGCACGGCCGCAAGCGCCACCATGAATAGTGATATCAATCAGTCCGGCTAGGCTGCAGCCTGACCCCTGGCCGAATGCGGCCAGGCCGGACCCGTCCCGGAGCCCGAGGAGAACGATGGGAACTGACCACCGCACGCTGCACAACCGGGTGCTGGCGGTGCTCGGGCCGGCCATCGCCGCAGGTGAGTACGCGACCGGTCACACCTTCACCCTCCAGGGCCTCGAAGAGGACTTCGGTGTCTCCCGGACCGTCGCCCGCGAGGCCGTCCGCGTCCTGGAGTCCATGCGGCTCGTGGTCAGCCGCCCCCGTACCGGTATCCGTGTGCGCCCCCGCGGCGACTGGAGCGTCTTCGATCCCCAGCTGATCCGCTGGCGCCTGGCCGGACCACAGCGGATGGAACAGCTCCGCTCCCTCAACGAACTGCGCTCCGCCGTGGAACCCGGCGCCGCCGCCCTGGCCGCCGAGCGTGGCGCCCCCGAGGGACGGGCCGGGCTGGTCGTGATCGCCGACCAGATGGTCCGCACCGGCCGCAGTGGCGATCTGGAGGCCTTCCTTCAACTGGACATCACCTTTCATCGCCGCATCCTCGAACTGTCCGGCAACGAGATGTTCCTCGGCCTGTCCCAGGTCGTGTCCGAAGTCCTGGTCGGGCGCACCTCCTACCACCTGATGCCGCGCAACCCCCGACCCGAGGCCCTGCGGTTGCACAAGGCCGTGGCCCAGGCCATCCGGGACGGTCTGCCCGACGTCGCGGAGGCGGCGATGCGCTCCATCGTCACCGAGGTCTCCGCGGCCTTGGAGGAGGAGCCCCAGGGTGATCTCAGCACGCAGCCGGCGCGCTGACGGGGCGGGCGCCGGACCGCACCCGCCCCGGTGGCTCACAGCACGAGGCTGAGACCGAACGCGAGTCCGAAGCCGATGAAGCCGATCAGGGTCTCCATGACGGTCCATGTCTTGAGCGTGGTCTTGACGTCCATACCCAGGAAGCGGCCGACCAGCCAGAAGCCCGAGTCGTTGACGTGCGACAGGGCGGTGGCTCCGGAGGCGATCGCGATGACGATCAGCGCCAGGTCGATCGAGGACAGGCCCGTGGAGGCCTGCACGGCCGGGGCGATGAGGCCGGCCGCCGTGGTGATGGCCACGGTCGCCGACCCCTGTGCCACGCGCAACGCGAGCGCGATGACGAAGGCGGCCACGATCACCGGAAGACCGGTCGATTCCAGGGTGTCGGCCAGGGCTCCTCCGATACCGCTGGTGCGCAGCACACCGCCGAACATGCCACCCGCGCCGGTGATGAGGATGATGGCGCAGACCGGGCCGAGCGCCCCGCCGACGATCTCCTCGACCCGCTGGCGGGTGAAGCGGCCTCGGCTGAGCACGAGCATCGCGTAGATCACGGTGATGAGCAGCGCGATCGGGGTCTGTCCCACGAGCTGGGCCGCCTGCACCCACAGGGCGTTCTCGGCGAAGACGCCGGTGGCGACCAGGGTGGCCACACCCGTGTTGGCGAAGATGAGCAACATCGGCAGCAGGAGGACGCTGAGCACGGTGGTCAGCCCGGGCGGGTTCTCATGCGTGACCGTGCCGTCGGACATGATGTCCTCGGGGACCGGGAGCTCCCACCTCTTGCCCGCCCACAGGCCGAACAGGTAGCTGGACAGGTACCAGGTGGGGATGGCCAGGACGAGGCCGATGAACAGGGTGAGACCCATGTCGGCGCCGATCTCCACCGCGGCGGTGACCGGACCGGGGTGCGGGGGCACGAAGGCGTGCATGACCGCGAAGGCGCCCGCCGTGGGCAGGGCGTACAGGAGCACGGAGCCGCCGACGCGGCGGGCCACGCTGAAGACGATCGGCAGCATGACGATGAGGCCGACGTCGAAGAAGATCGGGAACCCGAAGAGCAGCGAGGCCACTCCCAGGGCCATGGGGGCCCGCTTCTCCCCGAAGGCCTTGATCAGCACGCCGGCCAGGACGGCGGCTCCGCCGGTGACCTCCAGCATGCGGCCGATCATCACTCCCAGGCCCACGAGCAGGGCGACGCTGGCGAGAGTGCTACCGAAGCCGCCCAGAAGGGTCGGCACCACCTCCGCCACGGGGATGCCGGTGGCGAGCGCGGTCAGCAGGCTGACCAGGACGAGCGCGATGAACGCGTGCAGTTTGAAACGGATGATCAGGAACAGCAGGAGGGCGATGGCGCCCGCGGCGATCCCGAGGAGGGGGCCCGTTCCGTAAACGGGTTCGAAATTCTCCACGGCGGAAGCCTTCCGTCAGTGTGCGTGGGTGTCGGGCCGCCTGGGGGTACGGCTTCGTCCTGCACGGAGGCAGGCGCCGAGAA
>CALGOD010000849.1 GCA_937957845.1 uncultured Nocardiopsis sp. | reverse complement strand
TCAGGTCGTCCGCCAGGGGATGCGGCCCCTCGGCGTCCAGGACCATCTTGGTCAGGCGCAGGGCCAGTGCCGAGGACGCGGCCATACGGTCCACCAAGGCGTGGGCGCGTTCGCGCAGTTCCTCGGCGGGCACGATCTCGGCGACCAGGCCGTGACGCAACGCGGCCTCGGCGTCCAGGCGGTAACCGCCCAGCAGCACCTGTTTGGCGACCGAGGCCCCGACCAGTTCGCGCAGGCGCCAGCACGCGCCGGCTCCGGCGATGATGCCCAGCCCCGGTTCGGGCTGAGCGAAGACGGCGGTGGGGGTGGCGATGCGGATGTCGCAGGCGTAGGACAGCTCGGCGCCACCGCCCAACGCGTAGCCGTCCACGGCCGCCACCGTGGGCACCTGCAGACGGTGCAGCCGCTCGAACAGGCGACTGTTGATCCCGGCCAGTGCCTCCTCCCGTCCGCGATCGCGCAGTTCGGAGATGTCGGCACCGCCCGCGAACACGTTCCCGTGTCCGGTGAGCAACAGCGGTCTGGGATCGGCCTCGATGATCTCGCACACCCGGTGCAGTTCGGAGATCATCCGCCCGTTGATGGCGTTGCGGGCCTCGGGCCGATGCAGTTCGACCACCACGCGGTCCTCACGTCGGTCGACCCTCAGCGTGGTGAAGTCCTGGTTCTCGCTCATGGTGAAGTCCTGGTCCTCGTTCACGGGCGTTCCACCAGCAGTGCGACCCCTTGGCCCACACCCACGCACAAGGTGGCCAGTCCTCGGGCGGCCTCCTCACGTTCCATGCGATTGACCAAGGTGACCAGGATGCGCGCGCCGGAACTGCCCAGGGGGTGCCCCAGGGCGATGGCGCCACCGTCGGCGTTGACGCGATCCCCGTCCAGCTTGAGTCGGCGCATCACTCCCAGCGACTGGGCCGCGAAGGCCTCGTTGAGCTCCACGGCTCCGACGTCGTCCAGATCCCACCCGGCACGGTCGAGGACCTTGCGAGTGGCCGGAACCGGTCCAAGACCCATGATCTGGGGCGCCACACCGGCCGAGGCGGAGGCGACCACGCGCGCGCGGGGCTTCAGGCCGTAGCGACGTACGGCGTCGGCACCGGCCAGCACCAGCGCCGAGGCCCCGTCGGACAGGGAGGAGGAGTTGCCCGCGGTGACGATCCCGCCTTCGCGGAAGACCGGGCGCAGCCTGGCCAGACTCTCCATGGACGAGTCGGGGCGCGGGCCCTCGTCGGCGGTGACCTCGTGCGTCCGGCCCTTGCGTCCGTGCACGGTGACCGGGACGATCTCGGAGTCGAAACGACCGGCCTCGGCCGCGGCGACGGCGCGCTCGTGGCTGGCCAGGGCGAAGGCGTCGCACTCCGCGCGTGTGAGACCCTCCAGCCGCGCGACCTCCTCGGCCGTCTCGCCCATGGACAGGGTGTAACGCAGCTCCTCGGGTGTGGCGTCGGCGGGGACCTCGGCGTCGGCCTTGGAGAAACGCGGGTTGGTGAAGCGCCAGCCCAGGGAGGTGTCGGCGACCTCTCCCGGCTTGGCCCACGGTGTTCCGGGCTTGGCCATCACCCAGGGCGCCCGGGTCATGGACTCCACGCCTCCGGCGACCACCACGTCGGCCTCACCCGCACGGATGGCCTGGGCCGCGGAGGTCACCGCGGTCAGGCCGCTGGCGCACAGCCGGTTGACGGTGTAGCCGGGAACGCTCACGTCGAGTCCGGCCAGCAGCACCGCCATGCGGGCCACGTTGCGGTTGTCCTCGCCGGCCTGGTTGGCCGCCCCGAGGATGACCTCGTCGACCGCCTCGCCGGGCACGCCCGAGCGGCGGACTGCCTCGGCCACGGCCGTGGCCGCCAGATCGTCGGGGCGCACCGCCGCCAACGCACCTCCGTAGCGGCCCTGGGGGGTTCGCACCCCGTCGACCACATAGACCTCGCTCACGTGCGGCCTCCCATGATAGAGACGGTGGTCGAGGCCACCGTCCGTTGTGAACTCATCGACAATTCTCCTTGACAGGGCTGCCCGGAGACTGCATTAATGCATTAGTAACCGAACGTTCGGTCAGTAAGCAAGTCGGTCCGCCCCGTGACGGACCGTGCCGACATGACTCGCGTACACCCGCCCCACCCACCCAGGCGCCCTGCCTGGCGGGTCCCGCGCACAGTACACGGAGAGGTCCATGGCAAGCCACGACACCACCACGCGCCCGGCGGCCGGCGCCACCCGCCTGGGACAGGCACCCGCACCGGATCTTCTGGACTCGGCCGAGCGCATGAGTGTCGACGAACTGCGCGCCCTGCAACTCAAGCGTCTTCGTTGGACCCTGGAGCACGCCTACGCCAACGTGCCCCTGTACCGCCGCAAGTTCGACGAGGCCGGAGTGCGGCCCGAGGACCTCAGGGAACTCGAGGACCTGCGCCACTTCCCGCACACCACCAAGGAAGACCTGCGCGAGAGTTACCCCTTCGGCATGTTCGCCGTGCCCCAGGAGCAGGTCAGCCGTATCCACGCCTCCAGCGGCACCACCGGCCGCCCCACCGTCGTGGGCTACACACGCGAGGACATCGACATCTGGGCCCAGGTCGTGGCCCGCTCCATCCGCGCCTCGGGCGGGCGTCCCGGCCACAAGGTGCACGTCTCCTACGGCTACGGCCTCTTCACCGGGGGTCTGGGCGCCCACTACGGCGCCGAGAAACTGGGCTGCACGGTCATTCCCGCCTCCGGCGGGCAGACGGCCAAGCAGGTCCAGCTCATCCAGGACTTCGAACCCGACATCATCATGGTCACCCCCAGCTACATGTTGACCCTTCTGGACGAGTTCGAGAATCAGGGAATCGACCCGCGTTCCACCTCGCTCAAGGTCGGCATCTTCGGCGCCGAGCCCTGGACGCAGAAGATGCGGCTGGAGATCGAGGAGCGCTTCGACATCCACGCCGTGGACATCTACGGGCTGTCGGAGGTGATGGGGCCGGGCGTGGCCAACGAATGCGTGGAGACCAAGGACGGCCTGCACATCTGGGAGGACCACTTCTACCCCGAGGTCCTCGACCCCCTCACCCATGACGTGCTGCCCGACGGCGCCAACGGTGAACTGGTCTTCACCACGTTGACCAAACAGGCCATGCCCGTCATCCGCTACCGCACCCGTGACCTGACCACGTTGCGCCCGGGCACCGCCCGTCCCATGCGCCGTATGGACAAGGTCACCGGTCGCAGCGACGACATGATCATCCTGCGGGGGGTCAACGTCTTCCCCACCCAGATCGAGGAGATCGTCCTGGGCGTGGACGGGCTCGCCCCGCACTTCCAGCTGGTGTTGACCAAGGAGGGCCGCCTGGACCGCATGGCGGTGCGCATCGAGGCCGCCCCCGACTGCACCACCGACAGGCGCGCGGCCCTGTGCGAGGAGATCACGGCCAAGGTCAAGGACAAGGTCGGCGTGAGCGTCACCGTGGACGTGGTCGACCCCGCGCAGATCGAACGCTCGGTGGGCAAGTTCCGCCGCATCATCGACCAGCGCCCCAGGGAGTGACGGCGCACGGTCGAGACACGGCCGCCGCGGGGCGGGTGGAAGGACTCCGCGGCGGCCGTGTCATGTGCGGGTCCCTGGCCGACCGGGATGTCGCATCGCCCTGACATGGTGTCGTCCATGCCTTCGACCCACCCGCTCACCCTCCCTCGCTCTCTTCTCCTCCCCGGGGCGAACGCCCCCGACGGCTACTCCGCCTTCCGTCACCTCGCCGCGGACTTCTCCCCCTCCGGAGATCACTACCTCCTCTCCCACCTCGTCCAGCACTCC
>CALGOD010000848.1 GCA_937957845.1 uncultured Nocardiopsis sp. | reverse complement strand
TCGGGCCGGCTCCCCCCTCCCGTCGAGGACGGTGAAGCAGACCTGGTGCTCTCCGCCCGGTGCGTCGAACCAGTAGGCCGAGAGGGTGCGGGCAGAGGTGATGGGCGTGGTCTCGGCGGAGTCCGTGCTCTCCCACCCCCTCGGTTCCCATCCCTCGGGGTGGCGGAGAACGACGTGGTCGTTACCGAAGGCGGCGTATCCGACGGCGGAGGGGGACTCGGTCGGACCGGCCTTCCCCTCGGACGCCTCCGCCGTCGGCCCGATCTCCACCGTGGTGGGAGTGGTCATCCGACCGGCGACGACCAACAGCGTTCCGGCGACCACCAGAGTGCAGGCCAAAGCGCCGCCGATCAGGAGGAGCCGGGCCCGTGGACCGGGCGTCGGCGTCACCGTCCCGAAGGCCGGGCACTTCTCTCCCTCCTGTGTGTGGTGGGAATCCCGAGCATGCTGTGAGTCGGACAAGGGAACACCTCCGTGGGGGACAGGGACCCATGGTCCCAGGCCGTCCGGAACCGGTCCACCGACCGCTCATCGCGGTGGAAGCGGTTCCCGCACCATCACCACACGCGGCAGCACTCTGATATCCGCCTCCGACCGCCAGACCTCCTCCAGGCCCGGGCCCCACTCGCCCCGGGGAAGGACGACGAAGCCCCTGGCCGCGTACCAGGGACCGTTCCACGGCAGGTCACGGAAGGTGGTGAGAGTCAGGCGGGAATGCCCCTCGGCGGCCGCCTCCGCGCACACCGCCTCCACCAGGGAGCCACCCACACCGCGCCTGCCGTGGTCGGGATCCACCGCCAGCTGCTCCAGGTGCGGGACTTCGTCGACGGTCACCGTCGCGGCCAGTCCGACCACGAGACCGAACGGGTCCTCGGCCACCAGAACCCCTTCCGCGTGCGAGAGCATCTCGACCGGATCGTCGGGAGGCAGGACCACACCCGCGTCGGCGAACACCGTGTCCGCCGCCCGCGACACCTCCACCAGGCGGGGCACGTCCTCCGGCCGCATCGGCCGAATCACCCCCCGACCCACAGAGCTCCCCCCGCGCGTCGACGACCCGAACGCCTCCCATCCTGACACTCCCGAGCCCGACTCGACCTGTGCCCTCCGGTCCGGGGACACGGCCGTGGGCCCCGTGGGGCCACAGGTGACGCTGCGGCCACCGCGCACAGGTGTTCCACCGCGCTCGACGGAGAGACCCGGGCACCGCCCCGCCCCTCCGCGACGACGCGCGGCGTACGAGCGTCACCCGGACGAACGGGGTACGCGGCGGAATCGGGGAAGGCCTGTTCGCGTCAGGTGCGTGTGGCCGGTCCGAAGCGGTCGAGAGGATACGGCGCGCGGTTCGTGTCGCGAGTGCGCCTTCGGAGGGAACAGAGCCCCCCTGAGGGGACGCGTCGGACGTGTTCATCCCCGATACTGGGCGCGATGAGACTCACGGTTTTCTGGCACAACATGCACGAGCAGTTCGGCGAGGCCTACGCCGAGAGCCTGGCCAAGGACTACGTCCTGGAGGGGCTCGGCTCCCGCACGGTCGAACAGGCCCTGGCCGACGGGGTGGGCGCCAAGGAGGTGTGGCGTGCCGTGTGCGAGGCCTTCGACCTGCCGGCCTCGGCACGCTGACCCGAACAGGTCCCGCACACCGCATCGAACAAAGGTTCGGGTAGTGTGGGTTGTCCACAGGCGAACGTCGGACGTCGCGATTGTCGTACCGGCCGCGTAGCGTCGTGCACATCATGAAGAAGAAGGCATCGACCCAACAGGGGTATCCCGTGGCATCTGGAGACCGAGACAAGGCTCTCGAAACAGCGCTCGCCCAGATCGAGCGGCAGTTCGGCAAGGGCTCCGTCATGCGTTTGGGCGATGACGAGCGTCCGCCGATCGAGGCGATCCCCACCGGGGCGATCGCCCTCGACGTGGCCCTGGGCATCGGAGGGCTCCCCAAGGGCCGTGTCGTGGAGGTGTACGGACCGGAGTCGTCAGGTAAATGCCTGA
>CALGOD010000847.1 GCA_937957845.1 uncultured Nocardiopsis sp. | reverse complement strand
GGTGCACAAGCGCAGTTCCGACGAGACGGTCCACGTCCTGAAGAACAAGCCGCTCATCACCTCGACCGCGCTCAGCGAGCCCGAGGTCGACGACAAGGGCGTGGAGAACCCCAAGACCCGCAAGGGTCCCGGTAAGCTCCGCCTCGCCCTGGCCCGTTGGTACACCAAGGACAACGTGTCGCTCGAAGACGTGGAGCCGCACAGCGGCCACCACCTGCACCACTCCGTCCCGGAGGGTGAGAAGGAGGCGGCCCACTAGGGGAGGCCTCCAGGGCCCGCAGACGGGCCTGGAGCACCCCTGGGCGTCCACCACGCCGTTGACGGACCCGACCGCGAACGCGGTCGGGTCCGTCCGCTTTCGCGACCCTGCCCGTGTGCGGGTGTGGCCTCGCCCCGTGGACGTCGTCGACGCGACCGCCGTGTCCCCCGCCCGACGGTCCAGGAGAAGGGCCCGCGAGGCGTTCGACGTCTCGGGGCTCGGGTCCGTCGTACGTGTTCTGGACGAGGGAAGCGGGGCGGCCTTGCGCTGGCTCCCTCATCGTGGGGAGGGACCACGACGGTGCCTCCCACCACCGCGTGCGGACGTCGACGGTGGGGGAGCGCCGAAGGGACGGCGAAGGCCGGTCACCCCGCAAGGGTGACCGGCCTTCAACGTCGGTGCGCTCGTGGACCTCAGCCCGCGTAGATGTCGTCGATCTCCTCGCTCCACTGCTTGCTGACCACGTGGCGCTTGACCTTCAGGGAGGCGGTCATCTGACCGTTCTCCTCGGTGAAGTCGCTGGGCAGGATCTTGAACTTCTTGATGCCCTCGGCCTTGGACACCGCGTTGTTGGCGTTGTCCACGGCCTCCTGGACGGCGGCGTTCAGATCGGGATCCTCGGTCAGGTCCGCGATCTCGCCGGTCTTGTTGTTGGCTTCCTTCCACTGCACGAACGACTCGGGGTCGATCGTGATCAGCGCGGCGATGAACTTGCGGTTGTCGCCGACCACCATGCACTGGCTCACCAGGGGGTGGGCGCGGATGCGGTCCTCCAGGACGGCCGGGGCGACGTTCTTGCCGCCCGCGGTCACGATGATCTCCTTCTTGCGTCCGGTGACGCTCAGGAAACCATCCTCGTCCAGGGAACCCAGGTCGCCGGTGCGGTAGAAACCGTCCTCGGTGAAGGCCTCCTTGGTGGCCTTCTCGTTCTTCCAGTAGCCGACCATGATGTGGTCGCCCTTGAGGAGGATCTCGCCGTCGTCGTCGATCCTGACCGTGGTGCCGGGCAGCGGCCGGCCCACGCTGCCGATCTTGTTGAAGTCGGCGCTGTTCACCGTGGTGGGGGCCGTGCTCTCGGTCAGACCGTAGCCCTCGATGATGGTGAAGCCGATGCCGCGGAAGAAGTGGCCCAGGCGTGCGCCCAGCGCGGAACCGCCGGAAACGGCGTAGTCGGCGTTGCCACCCAACGCCGCGAGCAGCTTGCCGTAGACCAGCTTGCCGAACAGCGCGTGGCGGAGCTTGAGCCCGAAGGGGATCCTGCCGCTGTCGAGGGCCTTGCTGTAGGCGATGGCCGTCTCGGCCGCGGCGTTGAAGATCTTGCCCTTGCCCTCGGCCGAGGCCTTCTGCTCGGCCTTGGTGTAGACCTTCTCGAATACTCGGGGGACCGCGAGCAGGAAGGTCGGGCGGAAGACGGAGAACTGCTCCATCAGGTCCGGGCCGGTGGAGGGGTAGTGGCCCAGGATGGCCTTGGCCTCGATGACCATGACCTGGACGAAACGGGCGAAGACGTGTGCCAGGGGCAGGAACAGCAGAGTGGAGGGGTTCTCCTTGCCCTGCATGACCTGCTGGGCCGGGCCCTCGATCGCGCCGCGGGCGATGAACAGGAAGTTGCGGTGGGTGAGCTCACAGCCCTTGGGGCGGCCTGTGGTCCCCGAGGTGTAGATGAGGGTGGCGAGGTCGTCGACCTTGACCGCGGTGCGACGCTTCTCCAGCGTCTCGTCGCTGACGTCACCGCCGGCGGAGCGCAGTTCGGCGAACTCGGGTCCGTCGAACCTCCAGACCGTCGTGAGCTCGGGGGTCTTGTCCCGGACCGACTCCAGACGTTCGGCGTGGGCCTGAGTCTCCACGAAGGCGGCCTTGGCTCCGGAGTCCGACAGGATCCATTCGATCTGCTCGGCGGAGGAGGTCTCGTAGATCGGGACGGTCACGGCACCGATGGACCAGAGGGCGTAGTCGACGATGGTCCACTCGTAGCGGGTGCGTGACATCAGGGCGACGCGGTCACCGTGTTCGATGCCGGTGTCGATCAGGGCCTTGGCGTACGCGGTGATGTCACCGTGCAGCTCCGCGACGGTGACGTCGCGCCACTGGCCGGACTCCTGACGGCGGGCGGCGACGGCGTTGGGCTCGCTGGTCGCACGCGCGACGAGCGTGTCGGTCAGCCGCGCGTCTGCGGAGATCTCGACCTTCGCGGGAGAGCTGTATTCGCGCACGTGGTGCTCCTGGACGTGTACGGGTTTTTGACAGTGGGGACGTGATGACCGTAACAACAGAACCCTACTCGTGAGTAGAACACGTTGTCGTTCGGTATCCAACGGTGACCCGGCAGGGCTGATAAGGGGAGGCCAGAGCACTGTACGCCACTCTCTGTTCCCTTCTGTGTGCGCACGGGCGTCGGTTCGGGTGTGTCGATCGGGTTCCGTCCGACCTCCGGGGCGCGTGGCGCCTTGGCCCTCTCGGGCGCGTGGGCGAAAGTGGCGGTCCGGTCGCCCCCGGTATGCACGCGAGACTATACGCAGGGCATGGTTTTGTGCACATCAAGGATCTTGTGGGGGCTTTGTGGCGTATATGGCATTTGTCAGTTTTTGTCGCTGTCGCCGTGCGTCCCACCCTGGTTCCTCCCTGATCCTGCCCCCAGAAGCCTCCTAGGTTCCCTCGGTGCCGGTTACCGTGAAGCAGAACCTGGTGTGAGGAGGAAGCCGACATGACGGAGAACGCCGGCCGCAACGGTGGCCCGGGCGAGGGTAGGGGCGAGGGCCCAGAGCTCATCGACGAGGCGTTGAAGCTCGTCGACAACCTCCAGCGCAAGCTGTTGACGGCCGGGGTCCGCCGTGGCGTGAGCGCCGTCACCTCGCCTCCCCCGAGCAAGGGGGACGTGTGGGAGGAGGCCATCCGGCTGGAGTCGGAGCAGCGCCGTCCCGTGTTGGAGGAGGTACTGGACATCGTGCGCTCCTCCGCTCCCGAGGTGGTCGGGCACCTCGGTCGGGCCGGCCTGGCGATGGCCGGTGCCCTGGGCCGCACCTGGAGTGTGGTCGAGCACTCCTTGGAGCAGACCCGTGTGGACGCCTCCGGGCAGGGCTCCGAACGGGCCGGGGAGTCCGGGCGAAGTGGTGTGAGCGACGACGGCGACCGTCAGGTCACCGTGGAGAACTAGCACCCGCTCCTTCGGACACCTCGAGCCCGAGCCGGGGCGAAGCGGAGGTTCGAAGAGAACTCAGTGAGGGCGCCCGCGGGGTTCTGGAGGTGCCGGAGGCGGGTTTGCGAGGTACGAGCCAACACGGCGTAGGTGCCGAAGGTTCCCGTGTTCCAGGCGTCCGAGCCCGAGCCGAGGCGAAGCGGAGGTTCAAGGAGAACACAGTGAGGGCACCCACGGGCCTCCTTCCTCGGCTTGGTCGGAGGGGTTCTTCCTGTGCGTCCTGAGCCGCCGCACGGGCGGGGGTGTCGGGGGTGGTGCGGGCCTGGTTTAATCAAGGGGCTTCCCCCATATGGAAAATCTCAGCCATGAACCTTAAGACTTATGTCAGAGTTCGGGCGTAAGTACGAAGGAGCTGCCCCATGCTGACCATCGGCGTAGACATCGGCGGCACCAAGATCGCAGCCGGAGTCGTCGACCGCGACGGGCAGATCCTGGACAAGGTCAAGTACCCCACCCCCAACAACGACCCCCAGGGCCTGGCCGCCACCGTAGCCAGGGCCGTCGAAGAACTACGCGGAAGGCGGGACTCGGGGGACATCGGGGCGGTGGGCGTCGGTGTGGCCGGTTTCGTGGACGAGGAGCGTGCGACCGTCCAGATCGCGGTCAACGTCGGTCTGCGCGACGAGCCGCTCAAGGAGCGTCTCCAGGAGAGCGTGGGCCTGCCCGTCGTCATCGAGAACGACGCCAACGCCGCCGCCTGGGCCGAGGCCAGGTTCGGGGCCGGACGCGGCAGTGACCACATCGTCTGCATCACCCTGGGCACCGGTATCGGTGGCGGCCTGGTCATCGACGGCGCCCTGCACCGTGGACGCTTCGGCGTGGCGGCGGAGGTGGGCCACTACCGGGTGGTCCCCTACGGGCGCCGTTGCCCCTGTGGCAACCACGGGTGCTGGGAACAGTACGCCAGCGGCCGCGCTCTGGTCGCCGAGGGACAGGACCGCGCACGCACCGACCCAGTGGCCGCCGAGCGCATGCTCAAGCTCGCCGACGGTGTCGTCGAACAGGTGCAGGGACATGTCATCACCCAGGCCGCGCTCGAAGGGGACAGAGCGGCCCTGGACTGCTTCGCCACCGTAGGAGAGTGGGCCGGAGTCGGCTTGGCCGACCTTGTCGCCATCCTCGACCCCGAGTGCTTCGTTCTGGGCGGTGGGGTCTCCGACGCGGGGGCCATCCTGCTGGACCCTGTCCGCGACTCCTTCACGCGACACGTCTCGGGCAGGCCCGGTCGTCGTCTGGCCGATGTGCGCCTGGCCGAACTGGGGGGAGACGCGGGCATCGTCGGAGCCGGTGACCTCGCCCGCCATTGATCGGGCACGGCCGGGACGGGCCGTACGGGCGGGGCCGGTGCGACCACGCGGGCCTCGCCTCGCCACCCGTACCGCTATTTCTCGGGCTCGCCGCCCCTGGAACGCTTCTTCTCCGCGCGGCGGGCCCGCCGCTCCTCCTTGCGCCGAGCACGTTCGGCACGTCTGCGATCCTTGTCGTCGGCGTTCTGCTCACGCCGGGCCTCCTTGGCCTCGGCCTCCAGATCGGCCTTGACCGACTGCGCGTAGCGGTCCACGTACTCCTGACCGGACAGCTCCATGAGCGCGTACATGATCTCGTCGGTCACGGCGCGCAGCACACGAGGATCCTTCTCCATGCCGTAGTAGCGGGAGAAGTCCAGGGGCTCGCCGAACTTGACCTTCGGGCGGATGCCGAGCTTGGGGAGGGTACGCCCGGGCGGCATGATCCTGTCCACGTTGATCATCGCCATGGGCACCACCGGTGCCTTGGACTCCAGTGCCAGCCGGGCCACCCCGGTACGCCCCCGGTACAGCTTGCCGTCGGGGGATCGTGTGCCCTCGGGGTAGATGCCCAGCAGATCCCCGCGTTTGAGGACCTTCAGGCCGGTGCGCAGCGCCGCCTCGCTGGCCTTGCCGCCGGAGCGGTCGATGGGGATC
>CALGOD010000846.1 GCA_937957845.1 uncultured Nocardiopsis sp. | reverse complement strand
GCCTCCTCGTCGTCGCCGCCGTGCTCGCCCTCACACTCGTGGCCGTGGGAACCGCTCACTGGATGTCCACCGGACGGGGAGAGGGCGCCGACACACAAGCGGAGGGACCCGTGGAAGACAAGCTCCGCATCATGTTGGCGGGCGATTCGATGACGCAGGGCGCCAACGGTGACCGCACCTGGCGCTATCACCTGTGGAACCACCTCACCCCCAGGGTGGAGGGGCTGGACTTCGTCGGCCCCTCCTCCGACCCCGCCAGCCGCGACATGCTCCTCCCCGTGCCCACCACCGAGGACGAGGAGCCGCAGGCCCCGGACACGGACCCCGCCGAGCAGTACGAGGAGATGGGATCGGGCGCCGACGAGGCCGATCCGACGGTGCCCTGGGAGGGGCCGGAGGAGCCGGTCGGGTCGGACGGCGAGGACGATGTGGCCGGTGCGGCCTGGCCCGGTCTCGACGGGGACCCCGACACCGCGGAGTACCGCGATCCCGACTTCGACCAGGACCACAACGCCCTGTGGGGCCGCACCCTCCGCGACGCCGCGGCCTCCATCCAGGAGGAGGTGCGCGTCCACAGACCCGACGTGCTGTGCGTCATGCTCGGCGTCAACGACCTGCTGTGGCCGATCGGCAAGGAGGAGATGGAGTACCGCCTGCGCAGCTACGTGGAGGCGGCGCGCAGGAGCAACCCGCACCTGCGCATCATGATGGCGGAGGCCCCGCCCATCGCTCTGGCCGAGGCCGACGAGGGGTTCGCGCTGCGCGTCTACGCCTACAACGTGCTCGTCCGGGAGGTCGCCGCCGACATGTCCACCGAGGAGTCGCCGGTGACCAGCCTGGACATCGCCGGGGCCGAGGGTTGGGACGCCTCCACCGACACCTATGACGGCACCCACCCCAACGCGGGCGGCGAGGTCAAGATCGCGGCGGCCTTCGCCGACGCCCTGGCGGAGGAGTACGGGATCGGCGCCCCCTACCCCCGGTCGCCCTCCCCGTCTCCGGAGGACCCCGAAGAGCGGGACGGAGGGTAGGGGATCCGGTGCCTTCGGCCATGGGCCCCGTTCCGACGGGGCGGTGCCGTTCTCGTGATTCCCGAGGTGGGACCGGGGACGGGCCGGAGCGGACGCCGGAGCGTTTCCACCGCGTTTCCCCGGTGCACCGTGCGCCCCCGATACCCTGGGCGGGTGACTGAGACTTCGATCCGTACCCGCTTCGCCCCGTCCCCCACGGGCATGTTCCACGTCGGAGGCGCGCGCTCGGCGCTGTTCAACTGGGCGCTGGCACAGCAGCAGCCCGAGGGCCGCATGGTGCTGCGCATTGAGGACACCGACGCCGCCCGGAACCGTCCCGAATGGACCGAGGGCATCATCCGCGCGCTGGCCTGGCTCGGCATCGGTGAGGACGACCCCCACTTCGAGGGGCCCTACTTCCAGTCGTCCTACGCCGACGCGCACCGCGAGACCGCGCGGAAACTGCACAAGAACGGCAACGCCTACTACTGCGACTGCACCCGTGAGCAGGTGCAGGAGAGGCGTGAGAACCCCAACCTGGGTTATGACGGCTTCTGCCGTGACCGCAACCTGGCGGCCGGACCCGGGCGGGCACTGCGCTTTAGGGTGCCCGAGGGCGGTCCCACGGTGGTGGACGACAGGGTCCGCGGTCGTGTGGAGTTCGAGCACTCGGCCATCGAGGACTTCGTGATCGCCCGCGCCGACGGCTCGCCGCTGTTCGTGCTGGCCAACGTCGTCGACGACGTCGAGATGCGCATCACCCACGTGATCCGCGGTGAGGAGCACCTGTCCAACACCCCCAAGCAGCAGCTGCTGTGGGAGGCGTTGGGTCACACCCCGCCGGTGTGGGCGCACCTGCCCGTCATCGTCAACGAGCAGCGCAAGAAGCTGTCCAAGCGTCGTGACAAGGTGGCCCTGGAGTCCTACCAGGAAGAGGGTTACCTCGCCGAGGCGATGGTCAACTACCTCATGCTGCTCGGCTGGGCCCCGGGTGAGGACCGCGAGATCATGCCGTGGTCGCAGATGCAGCCCCTGTTCCGTGTCGAGGACGTCAACAGCTCCAGCGCCTTCTTCGACGAGAAGAAGCTGCGCGCCTTCAACGGCGAGTACATCCGCGCGCTGTCGGGTGAGGAGTTCGTGGAGCGCTGCCGCCCCTGGCTGACCGGGGAGAACGTCCCCTGGGACGAGGCCGACTACGACCCGGAGGTCTTCGCCGCCGTCGCCCCGCTCGTGCAGAGCCGCGTGGCCGTGCTCGGCGAGGTCGTGCCGAACGTGGACTTCCTGTTCCTGAAGCGGCCGGTGGAGGACGAGAAGAGCTGGAACAAGGCGATGAAGCCGGGCGTGGGCAAGGAGATGCTGCAGGCCTCCCTGTCCCGTTTCGCGGATCCGGGGCTGTCGTGGACCGCGGAGGACCTCAAGGCCGCCACCGAGGAGGCCGGTGCCGCCCTCGGGTTGAAGCTGGGCAAGGCGCAGGCGCCCGTGCGTGTGGCGGTCACCGGTCGCACGGTCGGACTTCCGCTGTTCGAGTCCCTGGAGCTGCTGGGGCGTGAGCGTGTCCAAGCGCGGATCGCCGCGGCCCTGGAGCGACTGGGCGCCCAGGAGGACACCGCCGGG
>CALGOD010000845.1 GCA_937957845.1 uncultured Nocardiopsis sp. | reverse complement strand
ACCGACCTGACACGCGCCGATCTGGCCCGCACCCACCACGCCGTCGTCTACGCCACCGGCGCCAGTGTGGACCGGCGCATGGACGTGCCGGGGGAGGACCTTCCGGGCAGTGTCGCCGCCACCGACTTCGTCAACTGGTACTGCGGCCACCCCGACACCGAACTGGAACGCTTCGTCCTCGACACCGAGGACGTCGTCGTGGTCGGGGCGGGCAACGTCGCCTTGGACGTGGCCCGCATCCTGGCCAAGACCGCCGACGAACTGCGTCATACCGACATCCCGCAGCCGGTCCTGGAGACGCTCGCCGCCAGCCGGGTGCGCACCGTGCACCTGTTGGCCCGCCGGGGACCCCTCCAGGCCAAGTTCACCGCACCCGAGCTGCGCGACCTGTTGGCGCTGCCGGGGGTGGACGTGGTCGTCGACCCCCGCCAGGTCGACATCGATCTCACCGCCGTGGGCAGCGGCGCGACCCCTGAACTGGGCGAGGTCGCCCGCGCCGCCCGCACCAATCTCAGGCTCCTGCAAGAGCACGCCTCCCAGGAGCGGAGGGGGCTTCCCCGTACCGTCCGTATGCACTTTTGGGCACGTCCCAAGGAGGTCCTCGGACGGGACCGTGTGAACGGCGTGCGCGTGGAGTCCACCCGCCTGGACGCCGACGGGCGTCTGACGGGCACCGGGGAGACGATCGACGTCCCCGCCGGAATGGTGCTGCGCTCCGTCGGCTACGCGGGCGTTCCCCTGCCGGGGGTGCCCTTCGACCCACGGGGGCGTACCGTGCCCCAGGACGGGGGACGGGTCCTGGACACCGACGGTGGCGTGGTCCGGGGCGACTACGTGGCCGGGTGGATCAAACGAGGCGCCACCGGAGTGATCGGTACCAACAAGTCCGACGCCGCCGCGACCGTCCGCTCCCTGCTGGAGGACACCGAGGAGCTGCGCTCGGGGGCGCCGGCGCTGGTGTCGTTGGAGGAGGTGCTGGACGAGCGCGGGATCGTGCACAGCGACTACGAGGACTGGTTGCGCATCGACACCGCCGAAGCCGACCAGGCCATGGAGCTGGACCGCGGCGAACGGGTCAAGCTCCATGGCTGGGAGGCCTACCGCAGGGTCATCGGTGAATGATCAGGCGACCCGGTCGGGTTCGGCGGAGTAGGTGTCGCAGGCGCGCAAGGTCGGTTCCGACCATCCCCGCTCCAACCAGAAGGCCCGGTTCCCCGCGCTGCCGTGGGTTTCCAGGTCACCGCCGCTGTTGAAGTTGGCGTTGACCGCGTCCAACCTGCTCGGGTTCGCGTCGGTGATCCCCCGCAGGCCCACTCCGGCCAAACACTCGGCCTGGAGTTCGGTACGGCGCAGGGTGTCCAGCTCCTCGTCCGCGCTTCCGGAGTTCCAGCGCAGGTCGTGGGAGACGTCGAGGATGCCGGTGAGGTGTTGCACGTGGTGACCGTACTCGTGGCCCATCAGGGCGAGCCAGACGTCCTCCCGGTCGCGTGCGGGGACCAAGGCGCCCAAGTGCCGGACATTGGGCAGCACGACGGTGATGCGGGCGAAGTCGCTCTCGTAGTAGGCCAGGGTGTAGCCCTCCTCGTCGTCCTCGTCGGGGGAGGTCCGGGTCACCGCGAACTCGGGGGTCCGGCCGGTCAGGCCCAGTTCCTCCAACACCGGTGCCCACAGTCGGTCCAGGCAGGTTCCGGCGGCGGTCGCGAACTCCTCCCACGACTCGTCCGAGCCCATGTCCAACTCGGGGGGACGACACGAGGTCGGCTCGGGCATGGGCACCTCGTAGAAGGGGTGTCCGACCAGATCGATCTCCACCCCGTTCGGTCTGGAGGCCAGGCGATGGTCGTAGAGGGAGGACAGGTCGGTGCCGTTCGGGCGGGGGTCCTCCCGGGGGGTGGTGACGACCATCAGGACGCTCGCCGCCAAGGCGACGAGGGCGATCAAGGCCGCCACGGACGAACCCACGAGCACGCCCAGGCCGCGGCGTCGCGCCCGGGCCGCGGGGTGCTCCCACGAGGTCGGGGGAGGCCATTGCGGCACCTGCTGCCAGGAGGGAGGGGCGGGAGGGACTGGGCGCGCCTCGCGGCCGGGCGCGGGGGGGGGCGGGGGGAATGGTGCCCGGGGGGCGGGGTCGGTCGGGTGGTCGGTGGCCGACCGGGCCGTGTGGGACGGGTCGACCGGAGCTCGTGTGGAAGGGGTCCCGCAGCGGCTGCGGGCCGTGGGGACCGCGCGCGGCCCGCTGTGCGTCCCCCGGGCCGGTGGTGTCCTCGGCGCCGGAGGGGCCGGCGGGTGCCTCCGGGGGGTGGGGGTCTATAGAACCTGGCCGTTCGGACCTGAGGACGGGGTCCTCTGATCGCTCACCGCCGGGTCGCTTCTCCACTGGGTCCGTC
>CALGOD010000844.1 GCA_937957845.1 uncultured Nocardiopsis sp. | reverse complement strand
TTTCCTGAGCGCACCGGAGTCCCTCAAGGAACTGGACGCCGCCGAGGGGTGAGGCGCCCACCTCGGTGCCGTGGGCGAAACGCTTCGGAAAAGGGGACGGACAGGGCCCCGTCACGGGCCCCGTCCCCCGGTCCGCCGAAGGAAATCCGCCCGACCGGGTACACGAGCCCCTTCTGTGACGCATGATGGAGCTGGATCGTATCGGCGTTCCCCGCCGCGGGACCACCGTGGGGGAACAACCCGCGCGGTGGCGGTGTCCAGTGGAAGGGGAGCGGCACACGCGACCGGAGAGTGCGACGAAAGCGAGCGCGTGCATGAGTTCTGAGGACCTGGAGAAGTACGAGGCCGAGATGGAGCTCCAGCTCTATCGCGAGTACCGGGACGTCGTCGGGCTGTTCAGCTACGTGGTGGAGACCGAACGACGCTTCTACCTGACCAACCATGTCGACCTCCAGCCGCGTTCGACCGAGAACGGGGAGATGTATTTCGAGGTCGTGATGGAGGACGCCTGGGTCTGGGACATGTACCGCCCGGCCAGATTCGTCCGTAACGTGCGCGTGGTGACGTTCAAGGACGTCAACGTCGAGGAGATCACGAAGGCCGACCTGGAGATGCCACCCACCGACGGTGGGGATCGGGGCTGATCCGGGGCCCTGCGGTCCGGTTGTCCACAGGAGAGGATCCGCTCTGGTGAAGTGAGCGTCGATCACCGACCGTTGTGACGGGAGGTGGTCGGCCTTGGAGCGGTGGGCTCGATACCGAAGGAATCTGGGGGACCACGGCGAGGAACTCGCCGTGGTCTTCCTCCGCCGTGCCGGGATGCGGGTGATCGCACGCAACTGGCGTGTTCCGGCGGGAGAGATCGACATCGTGGCCAGGGAGGGCGCGGTCCTGGTCGTCGCCGAGGTCAAGACCCGTACGGGTCTGCGGCACGGGCATCCGGTGGAGGCGATCACCCCGGACAAACGTCGTCGTCTGCGTCTGCTCGGCCGCGCCTGGACCGTCCGGCACCGGATCCCCCCGTACCCCCTGCGGGTGGACGGTGTCTGCGTCCTGATCAGCGGCGGGCGCGTGTTCGTCTCCCATGAGCGGGGGCTGGCATGATGACGCTCGCCCGCACCCGTTGCATCACCCTGCTGGGGGTCCAAGGGCACGTCGTCGAGGTGGAGGTGCACCTGGGCGGCGGCGAGCACGGGGTGACCCTGGTGGGGTTGCCCGACGCCGCGCTGCGCGAGGCCCGGGACCGCATCCGGGCGGCGGTGGTCAACAGCGGTGAGGGCTGGCCCAGCGGCCAGATCGTCATCAGTCTGTCCCCGGCCAGCCTGCCCAAGGCGGGCAGCCTGTTCGACCTGGCCATCGCGAGCGCGGTCCTGGCCTCGGCGGGGGCCGTGCCGGTGGACCGACTGCGGAACACCGTGCTCATCGCCGAACTGGGCCTGGACGGACGGGCCCGGCCGGTGCGGGGCGTCCTCCCCGCGGTGGTGTCGGCGGCCGAGCAGGGCTACCGCGACTTCGTCGTCTCCCGGGACAACGCCGCCGAGGCCCGGCTCGTGCCCGACATCGAGGTCACGGCGGTGGGCAGCCTGATGGACCTGTGCGGGTGGCTGCGCGGAGAGGACCTCCCGCAGGACCCGGAGGAGTCCGTGCCCAGGCCGCGCGAACCCCGCGACCAGGGCCCCGACCTGGCCGACGTGCTGGGACAGCCGGTCGCGCGCCGTGCGGTGGAGATCGCCGCGGCCGGAGGCCACAACCTCATGATGTTGGGGGCTCCGGGCACCGGCAAGAGCCTGCTGGCCGAACGGCTCCCCGGCGTACTGCCCCGGCTGCGCCCGGAGGAGGCCCTGGAGGCCACCGCCATCCACTCGGTGGCGGGCATCCTGCCCCCGGGATCGCCCCTGGTCACCACGCCGCCCTTCGCCGCGCCGCACCACACCTCCACCCGGGCCGCCATCATCGGCGGGGGCAGCGGTCATCCCGCCCCCGGGTGGGTCTCCAAGGCCCACCGCGGCGTGTTGTTCGTCGACGAGGCACCCCAGTTCGGACGCGGAGTACTCGACTCCCTGCGCGAGCCCCTGGAACGGGGCGAGGTGGTCCTGGCCCGGGCGGCGGCCACCGTCACCTTCCCCGCCCGCTTCCAACTGGTGATGGCGGCCAACCCTTGCCCCTGCGCCAAACCCGGTCCGCTGTGCACCTGTCCGGCCGGGGAACGGCAGCGCTATCTCTCACGGCTGTCGGGGCCACTGCTGGACCGGATCGACCTCAAGGTCGAGTTGCCACCGGTGTCCAGGGCCGAGCTGCTCGCCGACCGTGCCTTCGCCGAATCCTCGGAGGTGGTGGCCGCGCGGGTGGAGAAGGCCCGAGCCCGTGCCGCCGAGCGGTTGGCGCACACCCCCTGGAGGACCAACGCGGCCGTTCCGGGGGCGTGGTTGCGCAGGGAGTTCCCGGTGGAGCCCGCCGCGCTGAGGGTGCTGGGCCGGGCCATGGACCTGGGGCAGATCAGCGCCCGGGGAGTGGACAGGGCACTGAGGGTGGCGTGGACGCTGGCCGACCTCGGCGACCGGGACCGCCCCGGTGAGGAGGAGACGGCCTACGCCTTCGCGCTGTGGTCGGGACGAACGTGGTGAGCCGGAGGAGAGGGGTCGGGATGACGGTACGGGACACGGAGGCGGAGGCCGACGCCAGGGCACGGGCCTGTCTGACGGCGGTGACGCCGCCGGGGGACCTGTGGTTGGGGGCGATGCTCGCCGAGCACGGAGCCGCCCGGGTGTGGGCGGAGCTGGTGGCGGGAGCGGCTCCACCGCACGTGCCCCGCACGAGGGAGGAGGAACCGGGGCCGGACGCACTGGCGCGCCTGCGGCGACGCTGGGACCGGTGGAGCGCGGGCGCGGCCCGGGTGGACCCCGACGCCCTCCTCGCCGACTCCGCCGCGGCCGGGGTCCGGTTCGTCGCGCCGGGGGATCCCGAGTGGCCGGGTCGGTTGGAGCAACTGGACCTTCCGGGCGGACGCCGTTCGCACGGGCTGTGGGTACGGGGCAGGGGCGACCTGCGCAATCTGTGCCTGCGCTCGGTGGCCATGGTGGGTGCGCGCGCGGCCACCTCCTACGGCGAGCACGTGGCCTCGGAGATGGCCTACGGGCTCACCGAACGGGCCGTCGTGGTGGTCTCGGGCGGGGCCTATGGCATCGACGGGGCCGCGCACCGGGCGGCCAACGCCGTGGGGAGCACGGTGGTGGTCCTGGCCTGCGGGCTCGACGTGGACTATCCGCGCGGACACGCGGGCCTCTTCGCCGCCGTCGCCCGCACCGGCGTGTTGGTGAGCGAACGGCCGGTGGGCGCCACCCCGCGTGCCCCCGACTTCCTCATCCGCAACCGGCTCATCGCCGCCCTCACCCCCGGCACGGTGGTCGTGGAGGCGGGGCGGCGCAGCGGCGCGCTCAACACCGCCTCGCACGCCGCCGAGCTGAACCGGGTGCTGATGGCGGTTCCCGGTCCGGTGACCTCGGCGATGTCGGTGGGCTGCCACCTGCTGCTCCGCGACTGGCAGGCGGGGTGCGTCACCTGCGCGGACGACGTCGTCGCCCAGGTCGCCCCCTTGGACGAGCGGTCACCGTCGTCCGGACCGTTGAGGGTGCGCGCCGATCTGGACCGGGACAGTGCCCGGGTCCTGGAGGCGGTGTCCTCGGTGGGGAGGGGACCGGCGGTGATCGCCGACTCCAGCGGCCTCCCCTTGGACGCGGCCATGCGCATCCTGGGGCTGCTGGCGGCCGCCGGTCTGGTGGAGCGCTGTGCCACGGGTTGGCGGCGGCCACGGTAGAGCGATCCCGGCCTGGGTACGGTGTCGCGTATGGCACAACCCTACAGTGACGCCCTGGTGGCGGACGGCCCCCTGCTGTTCGTCTCCGGACAGACCCCGGAGGGGCCCGAGGGAGAGGTCGCCGGGGACATCGCGGGACAGACCCGTCAGATCTTCGCCAACATGGAGGGGGTCCTGGCCCGTCACGGCGCGGATCTCGGCCACCTGGTGAAGCTCACCTACTACCTGCGCCACATCTCGGACCTGGACGAGTTGTACTCCGCGCTGTCGGCCTGCCTGCCGGAGACGCACCGTCCCGCCGCGTCGGTGGTCGAGGTGAGCGCCCTGGTCGACCCGGCCCACCTCGTGGAGATCGACGGGATCGCCTGCCTGCCGGCGAGGCGATAGGCGTGCTGGAGCGTTTCTCCGCGTACCTGTCGGGCGAGCTGGGACGCTCGCCCCACACCGTGCGCGGTTACCTGGCCGACGCGCGTTCCCTGTCGTCCCATCTGGAGGAGCGAGGGCGCGAGCCGGGCGACATCGACCTGCCCCTGATCCGGGATTGGCTGTCGAGGGCCCGCGAGGAGGGGGCGAGCCGTGCCACGGTGGCCCGGCGCGTGGCCTCGGTGCGCGCCCTCACACGCTTCCTGCACCGCGAGGGCGTGCTGGCCGCCGATCCGGGGCCACTGCTGGTGGGACCGGCCCAACAGCGTTCCCTGCCCACGGTGCTCGACGAGAGGCAGGCGGCCGAGGCGCTCTCGCGCGCGCCTGCGGAGACCCCGACGGACCTGCGCCGTCGTGCGGTGGTGGAGTCGCTCTACGCCACCGGTGTGCGTGTGGCCGAACTGTGCGCCCTGGATCTGTCCGACGTGGACCGCGAGCGGCGGACCGTGAGGGTTCTGGGCAAGGGGTCCAAGGAGCGCACGGTCCCCTTGGGGGAGCCCGCGTTGGACGCTGTGGACGACTGGATCGCCGGGGGGCGTCCGGCGATGGCCGGTGTTCACAGCGGCACGGCGCTGTTCCTCGGGGCCAGGGGCGGTCGCCTGGACGTGCGTCGGGCGCGTGAGGACGTGCACGCCCACCTGCGGGCCGCCGGGGTCGACGGCGCACCGCACGACCTGCGGCACAGCGCCGCCACCCATCTGCTCAACGGTGGCGCCGACCTGCGCAGCGTGCAGGAGTTCCTGGGCCACGCCAGCCCGCGCAGCACGCAGATCTACACGCACGTGTCCGTGGAGCGCCTGCGCGACACCTACCGTCGGGCCCACCCCCGCGCCTGACCGGTCCCGTGCGTGTTCGGGCCCGACCGGAGCCCGCCGTGTGGAGCCGGGGCGCCGTGGGCGGGAGCGGCAACAGGCGGAAGTCTCCGAGGCCGAGGAGGGCGAGGGGGTCGAGGTGGGTGTCACCGCGGAGCAGTCCCCAGTGCAGGCACGGGCGGTCGCGGCAGTGGACGGGCTCGGTGGCGAGCGTGCCCAGTGGCTCCCCCATGGCGACGGGGTCACCGCGGACCAGGTCGGACTCCACCGGCAGGTAGGTGGTGCGCAGTTCGCCGTGGGAGACGCTCACCACCGGTGTGCCCGCCACGGTGCCCGAGAAGTGGACCCGCCCGTTCCCGGCCGCGTGGACCTGTTGCCCCGGCTCCGCGTCCAGGTCCACGCCCAGATGACCGGGCAGCCACCGCTGTTCGGGGGGAGCGAAGGGGCGGAGGACCTCGGGCGGTTCCACCGGCCAGCGCCAGACGGGCACCGCGGGGTACAGGAGGGACAGGGCCAGGAGGAGACTCAGGAGGGGCATGTCCTTCAGGGTCCGTGCGGTGGGAGGGGATCGCCAGGGGGAGGATGAACCTGTGGAAAGCCGTCGCACGTCCCATCGGAGGATAGAATCATCCGTGGCCCTTCGGGGTCACCACAATACGCACGTCCACGAGCCTCCCCAGTGAGGGGTCGTGCCGGCGGTCCGCACCCTGCGTGGTGCGGTGGCACGGCCGGGGCGTCAGGCACAACCGAAGGCGGGAGAACCCTTCCCGCCACCGCAAGGAGGACCAGGTCATGGCCACAGTCGTGACGATCCGCCAGCTCCTGGAGAGCGGCGTCCACTTCGGGCACCAGACCCGACGCTGGAACCCCAAGATGAAGCGCTTCATCTTCACCGAGCGCAACGGCATCTACATCATCGACCTCCAGAAGTCGCTGGCCTACATCGACCGGGCCTACGAGTTCGTCAAGCAGACGGTGGCCCACGGTGGCACCATCCTGTTCGTCGGCACCAAGAAGCAGGCGCAGGAGGCCATCGACGAGCAGGCCCGCCGCGTCGGCATGCCCTACGTCAACCAGCGTTGGCTGGGCGGCATGCTCACCAACTTCTCCACCGTTCACAAGCGGCTGCAGCGCCTCAAGGAGCTGGAGGAGATCGACTTCGACGACGTCGCCAGTTCCACGCTCACCAAGAAGGAGCTCCTGAACCTGCGCCGTGAGAAGGACAAGCTGGAGCGCACCCTCGGTGGTATCCGCGACATGTCCCGCGTGCCCAGCGCCGTGTGGATCGTGGACACCAAGAAGGAGCACATCGCGATCAGCGAGGCCCGCAAGCTGAACATCCCGGTCGTGGCCATCCTGGACACCAACTGTGACCCGGACGAGGTCGATTACCCGATCCCGGGTAACGACGACGCCATCCGCAGCGTCAGCCTGCTCACCCGCGTGGTCGCCGACGCCGTCGCCGACGGCCTCATGGCCCGTTCCGGCGCCACCGAGGGCGCGGGCGAGCAGAGGGCCGCCGAGGAGCCCCTGCCCGAGTGGGAGCGTGAGCTCCTGGAGGGCAAGGCCGAGGCCCCCGCCGAAGCCGAGGCCGGTAAGGCCGAGGCCGGCGAGGCCGCCGCCGAACAGGCTCCGGCCGAGACCGCCACCATCGCTCCGGCCACCGAGGTCGCCGCCGAGGCTCCGTCCGAGGCCGGCGCCGAGGAGGCCCCCGTGGACGCTCCGGTCAAGGCTCCCGAGACCGAGTAGTACCGGGCCCTGGAGCACCGCCGCCGCCCCGCCCGTTGGGGAGGGGCGGCGGCAGGGTGCCCGACCGGATCCGCTCCACTTTCCGTACAGAATCTTCAAAGGGA
>CALGOD010000843.1 GCA_937957845.1 uncultured Nocardiopsis sp. | reverse complement strand
CTACGAGTTCCACGGAACCACCGGTGGGTGGGACGGCCACGAGCACATGGGGTTCATCCACCACGAGCTGGTCTATCGCTACCTGTTGGTCCCCTCCTTCCCCGGCGACATCTTCGGCCAACGCGCCGCCGTGGCCCGGCTCGCCCCCCGCCAGGACTACACCGACATCTGCGACCTGGGCTGTGGAACCGGACAGTTCACCATGAAACTCGCCCAGACCTACCCTGACGCCCGCGTCACCGGGGTGGACCTGTCCCTGTCGGAGCTGCGCTACGCCCAGCGCCGCGCCGCCGAGGCCGGCCTGGAGTGGGACCTGGTCCGGGCCCCCGCCGAGGACACCGGTCTGCCCGACGAGGGCTTCGACCTGGTGGCCTCCTTCATCCTGCTCCACGAGATGCCGCCGCACGCCATCCGCAAGGTCTTCGCCGAGGCTCTGCGCCTGCTGCGTCCGGGCGGCGACCTCGTCTTCTCCGACGTGGCCCCCTACCGTCTGCGCAGCCCCTACCAGGCCTGGTACGACGACTGGGACGCCGAGAACGGTCACGAGCCCTGGTGGCGTACCGCCGCCACCCTCGACCTGGCCGAGGTCGCCCGGGAGGCCGGGTTCACCGACGTGCGCCAGGAGGCCCTGGGCAGGGAGTCCTACCCCTGGGTCACCCTGGCCCGCAAGCCCGAACAGGAGCGGCCGTGAACATCCCTGCGGACGACATCCTCCGGCTGGAGCGGGTGAGCGTACGGCTGGGCACCGCGGGCGGCACCGCCCAGATCCTGCGGGACGTCTCCTTCTCCGTGGGCCGTGGCGAGATCGTCGCCCTGGCCGGGGAGTCGGGGTCAGGCAAGTCCACCGCGTTGTTGGCCGTGCTGCGGCTCCTGGCACCCGGAGCACAGACCAGCGGCTCCATCGTCGTCGACGGCCAGGACATCGCCCCCCTGCGGGGGCGCCGGCTGCGCGAGTTCCGCGCGCGCACCGCCAGGATGGTCTTCCAGGACCCCTGGCGGGCCCTGCACCCCATGCACTCGATCGGACGCCAGCTGGTGGAGTCGGCCCGCGCCGCGGACCCCTCCCTGTCCAAGGACGCCGCACGCGACCTGGCCGGCGACACGCTCGCCAGGGTGGGCATCCCCGACCCGGGGGCACGACTGCGTTCCTACCCGCATCAGGTCTCGGGCGGGCAACTCCAGCGTGTGGTGATCGCGATGGCGCTGGTGGCCTCGCCCTCGCTCCTGTTGTGCGACGAGCCCACCACCGCCCTCGACGTCACCACCCAGGCCCAGATCCTCGAACTCCTCCAGGAGCTCAACCGGGACTTGGGGATCTCCATCGTCCTGGCCACCCACGACCTCGACGTCATCGCCGACGTCGCCGACAAACTGGTCGTGATGTACGCGGGCGCGGTCTCCGAGGAGGGCCCCACCGAGCAGGTCATGGCCCGGCCCGAGCACCCCTACACATGGTCGCTGCTGCAGGCCGCCCCGGGCCGGCAGCCGGGCGAACGGCTGCGGGCGATCGAGGGCAGGCCGCCCTCCCCGCTGTCCGTCATCACCGGGTGCCCGTTCGCGCCGCGTTGCGAGCACCGGCGCGACGTGTGCGAGACCGCGCCGCTCACACCGGTACCGGTGTCGGACCTGCCGGGCCGGCGCTCCTCGTGTGTGCGTGTCACCGCGCAGAGCGCACGATCGACGGAAAGGACCTCGGGATGAGCGCTGACCACCGGGACGGTACGGGCGGCGAGCCCGTCCTGCGCGCCCGCGAACTGACCAAACACTTCCCCATGGGCGGCTTCGGCCGTTCCCGCAAGGTCCTGCGGGCCGTGGACGGGGTGTCCCTGGAGATCGGCCGGGGCGAGACCCTGGGTCTGGTGGGCGAGTCCGGCAGCGGCAAGACCACCGTGGGCCGCACCCTCATCCGCCTGTACCGACCCACCTCGGGAACGGTCGAGTTCGAGGGCCGCGACATCACCACCGGCTCCGGCTCCCGCCTCCGCCACGACGTGCGACGCCGGATGTCCATGGTCTTCCAGAACCCCTCGACCTCGCTCAACCCCTACCTGAGGTTGGAGGACACCCTCACCGAACCGCTGGTGGTGCACGGCTTCGGCAACGCCGCCCTGCGTCGTGACCGGGTCGCGCGGATGCTGGAGATGGTCGGACTCGACATATCCATGGCCCAGCGTTACCCCCAGGAACTCTCGGGGGGACAGCGTCAACGGATCGGTATCGCCCGCGCCCTGATCACCGACCCCTCGCTGATCATCGCCGACGAGCCCACCGCGTCCTTGGACGTGTCCGTGCAGGCCCAGATCGTCAACCTCCTGGGCGACCTGCAGCGGGAACTGGGGCTGGCCTACCTGTTCATCACGCACGACCTGGCGCTGGTCCGCCACATCAGCCACCGTGTCGCGGTGATGTACCTGGGCAGGCTCATGGAGGTCTCCCCCGCCGAGTCCCTGTTCACCGCACCGCTGCACCCCTACTCCGCGGTGCTCGCGTCGATGCACCAGGAGCGTGAACACCGCATCGTCCCCTCCGGGGAGATCCCCTCACCGATGTCGCCTCCCTCGGGCTGCGTGTTCCGCACACGCTGCCCGATCGCGCGCGAACGCTGCGCGGTGGAGGCTCCCGCCCTGCGTGAAGCCGCCCCGGGCCGTTCCGTGGCCTGCCACTACCCCGGCGAACTGGAACTCGACGGGGCGACCTCGGGGGTGCGTCCGGAGCCGGTCGGTCTCACCTTCACCGACGCCCCGTCCGCCTCCGCACCGTCACACCCGGTGTCCGCCGGTCCCGTATCACGCACCAGCGAGGAGAAGTAACCATGCCAGGCTTCGCCAAAGACGACGCCGTGTACCTGACCCGACCGCAGCACATGGACGCGCTCTTCGCCATCACCATGGAACTGGCCTCGGAACTGTGGGTGATGCGTGACAGGCTCACCGTGATCGAGCAGCTCCTCGACGAGCGCGGCAGCCTCACCCGGGAGGACATCGAGAACACTCAACCCCGGGGCGAGGCCGCCGAGCGGCTCGCCCGTGAGCGCGAACGCTTCCTGAACCGGGTGTTCGACGCCGCCTCACGGGCCGGTGAGGGGTAGGAACATGCTCGTCCACCTCCTCCGACGACTCGCCCTGGTCGCCTTCGTCGCGATCGGCGTCTCCACGCTGCTGTTCGCCCTGGTGCGGCTCTCCGGGGACGCCGCGACCCTGCTGGTCCCCGCCGACGCCAGCCCCGAGGTCGTCGAGGCCACCCGTGTCAGGTTCGGCCTGGACAAGCCTCTGGCCGTGCAGTACCTGAACACGGTCCTGGCCAACTTCACTCTCGACTTCGGGCAGTCGTTCATGTTCGGTCTGCCCGCCTCCCAGATGGTGTTCGCGCGGCTGGGGCCGAGCCTGTGGATCGTGCTCCCCCCACTGATCATCTCGTTGGTGGGCGCACTCTCCATCGGCATCTTCGCGGCACTGCGGCCCACCCGCCTCTCGGGCCGTTCCTTGATGGTCGTGACGTTCCTGTTCGACGGCATCCCCTACTTCTGGCTCGCGATGCTGCTCGTGCTGGTCTTCGCCATCAACCTGCAGTGGCTGCCCGCCACCGGCAACGCCGACTTCTCCGCGCTGGTCATTCCCTGGATCGCGCTGAGCATCTACGGACTGGCCACCCTGAGCCGTCTGACACGCGGCCAACTGCTGGACGCCTTCACCGAGGGGCACGTCGTCACCGCCCGGTCCAAGGGCATCAGTCCGGCCAGGGTGCTGTTCCTGCACGCCCTGCCCACGGCGTTGCCGCCGGTCCTGGCATGGTTGGGCATCCAGTTCTCCCTCATGTTCAGCGCCCTGCTCATCCTCGAACCCCTGCTCAACTACAACGGGCTGGGCGCCCTCCTGGTCGGAAGCGTGTCCAACCGGGACTTCCCGATGATCCAGGCGAGCGTGTTCTGCCTCGCGGTACTGATCACCTTGATGAACATCCTCATGGACACCATCGTCAGAGCGGTCGATCCGCGGCTACGGACGAAGGCGGCACATTGAACAGCACGGCAAGCACACAGAACGCCGCGGCGGCCGGAGCGGCCCCCCTCCCCCGCAGCACGTCCCGGGGCAAGGAGATCCTGGGCAGGGTCTGGGCCGCGCCCATGGGCAGGATCGCCGCCCTGATGATCGCCGCCCTGGTACTGGTGGCCTGTTGCGCGGAGCTGCTCATCACGCACGACCCGACCACCCAGGTCCTGAGCCGGACGAACGAACCCCCGTCCTGGCTGGGCGGTGAGGGCGGCCACCTGCTGGGGACCGACCCGCTGGGCCGCGACGTGTTCAGCCGTATCCTGGTCGGGCTGCGCCTGAGCCTCCTCATCGGTTTCCTGACCGCCACCGCGACCGCGCTCATCGGCCTGACCTTGGGTCTTCTGGCGGGTTACTACGAGCGCTTCGTCGGTGGACTCCTCATGCGGATGGCCGACATCCAGTTCGCGGTGCCCTTCGCGGCCGTGGGCATCGCCCTGGCCGCGTTCGCCGGACCCAGCATCGTGCTGCTGATGCTGGTGCTGGCGTTCTGGGGATGGACCAACTACGCCCGGACCATCGTTTCCCTGGTGCAGCAGACCAAGCGGCTGGACTTCGTCACCGCGGCCCGCACCACCGGTGCCTCCCCGGTCAGGATCCTGGTCCGCCACATCGCCCCCAACGTCCTGGGCCCCGTCATCATCCTGTGGTCCACGAGCGTGGGCACGCTGATCCTGGTGGAGAGCTCGCTCAGCCTGTTGGGCCTGGGCGTGCAGCCTCCGGGCTTCTCGCTGGGCAGCATGCTCGCCGACGCGCAGAAGACCCTGCGCCTGTCCTGGTGGGCGGCCGTGTTCCCCGGGGTGGGGATCACACTGGTCGTCATCGCGTTCAACCTGCTGGGAGACGCCCTGCGCGACGCGTTCAACCCCGCGCTGCGTTCCCTGACCGAGAACGACCCCGAGCTGACGTAGAGCCGGGGTGGGGCACCGAACCCGGGACGTCCCCATGCGCCGGTCCGGGCCCTGCCCGAAACGGACCGCGGGTCGGTCCCACTCCCACCGACCCGCGGTCCGCGTGTGAGCGACCCCCGTCCGGGTCGCCCGTCCATCAGGAGCGGAGCGAGGTGGTCACCGATGGGACCGGCCCCGCTCCCGGGTCACTGCAGGGTCCACTCACAGCCTCCGGAGAGCTCCAGGGCGGCGTCGCTCTCCTGGACCACCACGGAACCGGGCCCCTCGATGTTGTTGTTGGCGATGATGTCGTCGAATTCTCCGGACAGCCCGGACAGGCGCGCGTAGTAGCACATGGGCATGAAGTCGTCCGGGTCCGGACCGTCGGTGGTGTACGTGCCGGGCTCGATGTCCTCGCCCACGCGGTGGACACCGTTGCCGACCGTGGCGGAGGCCTCCGACTCCTCCTCGGGCTCGGGTTCCTCCTCCGCCGCCGCTTCCTCCTCCACGGTCTCCTCCGTGTCCTCCGCTGCGGCCTCCTCCCGCGCGATGGCCGGCTCCCGGGAGCCTTCGTCGGAGTCACCACCCGAGATGGCGGCCACGCACCCGCCGAACAGGAACAGGACGAGGAGGATTCCGCCGCATCCCAGACCGAACTTCTTTCCCGTGGACATGCTCTGCTTCGGGGGAGCGGGCGGCATGGGCTGACCGTAGGGGGGCCGTTGGGGGCCGCCGGGGTGAGGCTGCTGGGGCTGGGTCATGGTGTGCTCCGGTCTGTGTGTGAAGAGATGGTGTGAACACCACCGGGTGCGCCGCCCACCGAAGGGCCTTCCAGTAGGCAAAGGCACGAAGAAGGAGAGGCGAGTACACACCTTCCTTCGCCCCAGAAGACCTAGGGAACTCTTGAGGCGCTCACACAGTACACAAGAACTGTGAACATAGCCAACCATCCAACTGGGATCGGTTCACCCACGACCGTGAATCCGGAAAAGCGTTCTCCTCGGACAGCTCACACGCACAGGACGGATGCGGAGAACGTGGGGCGGCGATCGCGTCCGTGGTGGCCGGTCGACGAGAGGCCGCCCGAAACGACGACGCCGGCCGGGCAGGAGGTCTCCTGCCCGGCCGGCGGTCTCACGTCGATGTGGCTCAGGTGGCTGTGGCCGTGTTCTGCGCGGCGGGGGTCCGGAACACCTGGTGCGGCTGGAAGATGCAGATGTTCGTCTCGCCCTGGACGTTGGCGTCGGTGATCTCGACGAAGTAGGCGTAGGCGGTCCGCTCCTGCAGCCCGGCGCCGACCTGTACCTCGCCCCGGTTGAGCCCGGCGTGGTCGTGCCCGCGCCGGCGCTGGATGAAGATGTTGTCCCACCAGGTCAGGTTCTGGGTGTCGAACTCCCTGGCCGAGGAGCCCTTGGACAGCCGGTGGATGTAGTAGGCGTCCGGGCCGCCGCTCTGGTCCAGGGTCTGCCAGGAGCAGAACAACTCGCCCACCTCGGGGACGCCGTCGATCTCCTGCCCACCGGAGGGGGTGAAGGAGGCCTTCAACTCCTCACGCCGTGAGGCGTAGTGCTCCACGAACCGCCGTGAGACCTCGCCGTCCTGGTGACGCGAACGGGTCTGCACGCTGCCGTCGGTACCGCGCACCTCGATCGTGTACTCGCCCTCGGCGAGGAACCCCGTGGGCAGGTTGACCATGTACCAGTAGTAGTCCAGGGTCCGGTCGTAGATGTGGCCGTCGGTGTTGGCGGGGGTGAAGACCTGGTTGGTGAATTCCACCTCGTACCCGCCGGGGCCGCGCGCGGTGATCGACTCGACCAGGTCTGGCGTCGGCACCCCCGGGGTGGGATAGAAGGAGACCAGGAACTTGTGCTGCTCCTTGGGCAGCGACGTTCCCTCGAAGTCCCAGTAGACGTCGCAGGCCATGATGTCGTAGACGCGCAACGGAGGGTTGCTCACGTTCGTT
>CALGOD010000842.1 GCA_937957845.1 uncultured Nocardiopsis sp. | reverse complement strand
AGAGGCTGCTGGACGAAGCACCGGGACCCCGGCAGACCACTCCGTGCCGCCCAGAACCCGACCAAGTCTTGGAGATGGCTTGGTGTGGGCCTCACCAGAACGGCGCTCGGGTGACGACCAAGGTGGAAAGGACCGCACCGCCGTTCGACCACGGCATGTCAATTCCGCTCTCGAAGAGCGGATCGCACCGCACCGATCACTCTGCGCGCGCCTTCTTGAGGATCCTCGTGCTCCCAGATCCGGATCACCGTCCAACCCGACTCGGTGAGCCTGTGGTTCGTCTCCTGATCCCGTTCTCGGTTCCTTCGTACCTTTTCAGACCAATATTCGGCATTGGACTTCGACACGGTGTGGTGTTCCGGGCATCCATGCCAAAAGCACCCGTCCACGAAGACCGCGACTTTCGCGCGAGAGAACACCAGGTCGGCGGTCCTTCGAAAATCAGGAAGGGGTCGGACGGAGACGCGATACCTGAGACCCGCGGCGTGGACACGGCGTCTTATCTCCCACTCGGGGCGGGTGTCCCGGCCCTTGTTGGCCCGCATGCTCCTGCGGACGCCCGCGTTCGCCGCCCTGGTAGGCCTTTGTACGACCACGGAACCATCATAGGGAGAAAAGAGAACGGACATTCTCTTGGGCGGGACGCTCACCTGCGGCGCTTCAGAGAAAGAGATGTTCCTGAGCCAGGAGCGCGGACGCCAGAGGTCACCGGCGGCCGGGGCGGGTTCATCGCCAGGGTCGACCTCCGGTGGGAGGAACTCGGCGTCATCGGGGAGACGGACGGCATCGGCCCGCACAGCCCTCCCCGGGGCCCGGCGCGGGATCGCCTGAGGCAGAACGCCCCGCGGACCCGGCACCCGTCCACGCGCGTCGTCCGGTTCACGTGGGCGGACCTCGGGCGGCCCGAGTACGTCCTGGCCACCGTCTCCCGGGAGCGATGGTGAACGCTCCCGCCCCGCCGGACCGGCCCTGGCACAGGCTTCGGCCGGCCGAAGCCTGTGCCAGGAGCGGCGTGGAAGCCCGAACGCCCGGGAGGCACGGAATTCCACCAGGTCACCCGTTCAGCGTGGTCAGAGCCGGAAGCCCCACCTTCTACCAGTTGGTAACAATTGGGACCAGGCGTCTTCCGATCCCTGGCGGCTGTGAGAGGGGACACTCTAGGGTTCCGCCATGGGTGTAATGCGTAAACGTGTCCTACTTCGTGTGCTTTTGGGCTTTCTTGCCGCGGTCGTGGTACTGGCCCTGGTGGCCGCGTTGCTGGGGGTCTGGACGGTCCGCAGATCGTTCCCGCAGGTCTCCGGCGAACTCACCGTCGCGGGCCTGGAATCCTCCGTCACCGTGCTGCGCGACGAGCACGGGGTCGCCCACGTCTACGCCGACAACACCCACGACCTCTTCCTGGCCCAGGGGTTCACGCACGCCCAGGACCGCTTCTGGGAGATGGACTTCCGCCGCCACGTCACCGCCGGCCGCACCGCGGAGCTGTTCGGCCCCGACCAGGTGGACACCGACGTCTACCTGCGCACCATGGGTTGGCGGCACGTCGCCGAGCAGGAGTACGAGCTCCTCGAACCCGAGACCCGGCAGTACCTGGACTCCTACGCCGCCGGGGTCAACGCATGGCTGGACGAGCACGACGGTGCCGAGGCGAGCCTGGAGTACGCCCTGCTCTCCGTGCTCAACGGCGGCCACGAGATCGAGGAGTGGACCCCGGTCGACAGCCTGGCCTGGCTCAAGGCCATGGCGTGGGACCTGGGCGGCAACATGCGCGAGGAGAGCGAGCGCGCCCGGCTGCTCGACGCCGGACTGACGGAGGAGCAGGTCGAGGAGCTCTACCCGGCCTACCCCTTCGAGGAGCACCTGCCGATCACCGCCACCGAGGACCACCTGGAGGTCGGGACCGAGGCGGACCTGCGCGAGGCCGACGAGCACCGCTCCCCCGAGCTTCCCGACGGGGTCGCCGCGGCCCTGGGCGAGGTGGCCGAGGCCGCCGAGGGCCTGCCCCGGATGCTCGGCCCCAGCACCAGCCCCGACCTCGGTTCCAACTCCTGGGTGGTGGGCGGCGAGCACACCGAGAGCGGCATGCCCCTGCTGGCCAACGACCCCCACCTGGGCGCGTCCATGCCCTCCACCTGGTACCAGATCGGCCTGCACTGCACCGAGCTGACCGAGGAGTGCCCCTTCGACGTCAGCGGGTTCAGCTTCTCCGGCCTGCCCGGTGTCGTCATCGGCCAGAACGAGTCGATCGCGTGGGGGTTCACCAACGTCAACCCCGACGTCATGGACCTGTACGTGGAGCAGCTCGACGGCGACGACTACGTGGTCGACGGCCGGACCCGTCTCTTGGAGACCCGTGAGGAGACCATCCGGGTGGCGGGCGGTGAGGACGTCGACATCGTCGTGCGCTCCACCCACCGCGGACCGCTGCTGTCCGACACCGCCGCGGGCGCCGACCTGGCCCGGATCGCCGAGGACCCCGACCTGGAGGGCGCGGACGGCGACGAGTACGCCGTCTCCCTACAGTGGACCGCCCTGAAGCCGGGGGCCACGGCGGACGCCGTCTTCACCCTGAACCGGGCCCGCGACTGGGACGACTTCCGCGAGGCCGCCCGTCAGTTCGAGGTGCCCGCGCAGAACCTGATCTACGCGGACGACGACGGCAACATCGGCTACCAGACGCCCGGCGCGGTACCCGTCCGAGGCAAGGGCGACGGCCGCTACCCGGCTCCGGGTTGGGACTCCGACTACGACTGGAAGGAGTACATCCCCTTCGAGGAGCTGCCGAGCGTGTACAACCCCGACTCGGGCGTCATCGTCACCGCCAACCAGTCGGTGGTGGACGCCGACTACGAGCACCTGCTCACCGACGACTGGGACTACGGGTACCGGTCGCAGCGCATCCACGAGCTTCTCGCCGATGCGATCGAGGAGGGCCCGCTCACCGTCGAGGACATGGAGCGACTCCACATGGACTCGTTCCACGCGGCGGCGGCCGACCTCGTCCCGTACCTGTTGGAGGCGGACGTGGACGGGAACACCGCCCTGGCCCAGGACCAGTTGCGCGAGTGGGACCTGTACGCCGAGACCGACTCCGCCGGCGCCGCGTTCTACCAGGCCACCTGGCGTCAGCTGCTGCCGCTGCTGTTCGACGAGCTGGAGCCGCTGTCCATGAGCGGAAGCTCACGCGGGATGTACGTGGTGGGACGGCTGGTGGAGGACCCCGACTCCTCCTGGTGGCAGGGCGAGGAGGTCAGCGGACGCGAGGAGGTGCTGGCCGCGGCGATGGACGCCGCCACCGAGGAGCTGACCGAGCTGCTGGGCGAGGACCCCGCCGAGTGGCGCTGGGGCGACCTGCACACCCTGACCGCGACCCACGAGTCCTTCGGGACCTCGGGCATCGGCGTGGTCGAGTGGTTGTTCAACCGGGGGCCGGTGGAGAGCTCCGGAGGGGCGAGCATCGTCAACGCCACCGGATGGGACCCCGCCTCGGGATACGGGATCACCTCGGTCCCGTCGATGCGGATGGTGGTGGACATGTCCGACCGGGACGCCTCCACGTGGATCCACCTGACCGGCAACTCCGGGCACGCCTTCCACCCCCACTACGACGACCAGTTGGAGCCGTGGAGCCGGGGCGAGACCCTGTCGTTCGTGGTCAGCGAGGAGGCGGTCCGCGAGGCCGCGAGCGAGGAATTGGTCCTGAACCCGTGACAGTGACCGCCGAGGGTCCCGCCGACGGTTCGTCGGTCGGGGCCCTCCCGCTTTTCCGGACGCGGGAGGGTCAGGTCCGGGCGGCGGGAGGGAAGGGGAAGGTGACCCCGGTGAGTTCCTCCGAGAGCACCCACAGGCGCTTGGCGGCGCGGCCGTCCCAGGCCTCCTCGCTCCGGCTGGACAGGGCCGGTGCGCCGCGCGTGCCCCCCATGGACTTGGGCCCGGCGAAGGCCGCCCCGGGTACGTCCTGGGTGGCGGCGAAGATCGTGGGGAGGGCGCCGTTGACCGCGCTCTGGCCGAACACCCGGTTGCTCAACCGTGCGATCCCGCGGGAGAGGGGATTGGATCCGTAGCCGTGCAGGTCGGTCGTCGCGTAGCCGGGGTGCGCGGCCGTGGCGAGCACCGAGGAGCCCGCGTCCTCCAAACGGCGCTGCAGCTCCAGGGTGAACAGCAGGTTGGCGAGCTTGGACCGGGCGTAGGCCTTGTAGGGGCTGTAGCCGCGGTCCATGTCGACGTCGTCGAAGTCGATGCCCTTGGCCATGCGGTGCAGGCTGGAGGAGACGGTGACCACCCGTCCGGTGACCTGTTCCAGGAGGAGGTTGGTCAGGGCGAAGTGGCCGAGATGGTTCACGCCGAACTGCAGCTCGAAGCCGTCCTTCGTCCTGCCCTTGGGCACCGCCATGATGCCCGCGTTGTTGATGAGGAGGTGGATGTCGCCCCGCCACCGGTCGGCGAAGGCGCGCACGGAGGACAGGTCCGCCAGGTCCAGATGACGTACCTCGGTCTTCCCCTTGATGCCTTCGGCCGCGACACGGCCCTTGTCCTCGTCGCGCACGGCGAGCACGACACGGGCACCCGCCCTGGCCAGTACGCGCGTGGTCTCCAGACCCAGACCGCCGTTGGCTCCGGTGACGATCGCCGTCCGGTCGGTGAGGTCGGGGATTCTGACCGCTGTGGTGTCCATTGCGACACGGTAAGGGAGTCGTTCCGGCGTTGTCCATGCCGGCGGTGACGACGGTGAGAACACCGGTCCACTGACGCGGGCGCGGCCGGAGAGGGGGCTCCGCCCCTCCCGCAACCGGAACGGGCGCCGCCACGTCCTAGGAGCGTCCCTTCCCCCGCAACAGAAAAGGCCCCCGATGGAGTTCGTCGGAGACTTCGAGACGCACCTGACCCTGGACGCGCCCACACCCGCATGTGTGGCGGAGGCCGCGAGGTGGGCCGGCGAACACGGCCTCAAGTTCACCCACATCGAACTGGACCGGGGCGAGTCCCCGTCACAGCCGATGGTCACCTACCACGGGAAGGGCACGCTGATCGAGCAGCTTGCCGTGTCGGAACGGTGGGCCGCACGGCTGAGCCGGGCCGGATTCCCGGTCACCCGTACGAAGGTGGAGGTGTCCTGCGACGCCCTCGGTGTCCCCCGGAGTCGGCAGGAGGCGGACCGGCTTCCACGGTGGTGCTACTTCGAGACGCATGTGAAGCTGCTACTCCCGCCGGAGGCCGATCCGTCCGCGCTGTCGGAGGTCGTGGAGCCGCACCACGCACGGCTGTCCCGTAACGCGCGCAGGGTCCGCGACGACGGTTTCCAGGAGCGGTTCGTCACCCAGCGCTGCTCGCGTGTGGGGCTCGGAGAGTCTCGGGAACTCCAGGAGGCGCTGTTCCGTGCCCTGCGAAGCGCCGGTGTGGCGTCCGACGACGAGAAGGGGCGGCGATCCCGCGTCCTGTCCGTGGAGAGCGAGTTCGTCGTCCACGACACCGCACTGTCCGTGGACGCGGGATGGATGGACGCGGGGCCGATCCGGGACGAGGAGGCCCTTCGGCGCGCTCTGGGCATCGATGACCGGTATCGGTACCCCGCCACCTACCTGCCCAACACCTCCGGTACGGAGGCCACTCAGGAACCGGTGTTCGACCCCGCGCTCAAGCACCCGGAAGAGGCCTACCGTCCAGGTGAGCCCGTGTTCGCCGACCCCGACCTGGGGGCGCGCTGGTGGGAGGCCAATCAGCGGGCGTTGGAGCTGGCCCTGTGCGCGATCGCGGGCACGCCGTGGCGAGAGAACCTGGTGCTGCGCGGCAGCATGCTCATGCCCGTGTGGGTGGGCGAGGCCGCCCGACGCCCGCGTGACCTGGACTTCGTGGTGGTGCCCGCCGAGACCGCCCCGTTCGGCGAGCCCGCGGAGAGCATGCTGGGAGAGATCATCGACGCGATCACGCGAGGAGGCGCCGACGGGATCACCTTCGACTCCGAGGATGTGCGCCGGGAGAGCATCTGGACCTACGAACGGGTACCGGGGCGCCGCGTGGTCGTGCCCTGGCACGCCGAGGGTCTGCCGTCGGGGACCGTGCAGATCGACGTGGTGTTCAACGAGCCCCTCCCCGAACCTCCGATGGAGGTCGTCATCGCGGGAGCGAGGGTGCGGGCGGCCGGCGCGGAGCTCTCCTTGGCCTGGAAGGTCCTGTGGCTGTACACGGACACGTACGTCCAGGGCAAGGACCTCTACGACGCCGTCCTGCTAGCCGAGAGCACACGGCCCTCGCGCGAGCTGTTGGTCACCGTGCTGCGTCCGGAGATGGGCGCGAAGGCCGAGACCCTGGACGAACGCCACCTCCGGCGGGAGGGGTCCGACCACGCCGCGATGCTCGAACTCGGCGAGTGGGAGCACTTCGTCCGTGACTGCCCGTGGGTGGAGGGCGGACCCCAGGAGTGGCTCGACCGCTTCGAGAGGGCGATGGTGCCCGTCTTCCGCCGGGGGTGAGGGACCGCGAATCCGGCTCTCACCGGCAGGAAGGGAGGGTGGTGTCGTGGCGTGTGCGACGCCCCCTCTTGCCGTGCGGCGGGACACCGGAGAAGGCCCGAGGCCGTGCCAGGTGACGGAGATCGACCGTGCCACGGCGCCGGATTAGCCTGAGACGATGCGGGAGAGACTGCGCCGATGGGCCGGACCGGCCGCCGAGGCCGCGCTGGGAGTGCCGCTGTGTGTGATGGCCGTGGTCGAACTGTCCGGTGTCCGCGACCGATCGCCGTTCTTCGAAGCCCTCGGCCTGGTTCTGGCGCTCGCCTCCGCGATGGTCCTGGCCCGCCGCCTGCCACTCGTCTCCGTGGGGATCGCGCTCTCCTGTGCCTTGGGGGAGACGGCGGCCTCCAGTCTGCTGTGGGGCCAGTCCTTCCCGATCACGCCGTGGCTGGCGACGGCGGCCCTGTCATTCCTGGCCGGGCTGCGATCCGAGCGGATACGTCCCATGGTCGCGATGGTGGTCACGGCGTGCACTCTCACCCTCGCGCTGTACCTGCTGTCGGGGGTGGTCCTCGGCCACGACACCCGCACGTTCCTCTCAGGGTCCGTGGACTGGCTGGGCGGCGCCCTCTCCGTCGCCCTGAGCACGCTCACCCCGTGGCTGTTCGGTCGTTACCGACGACTGCACAGACGGGTGTCGTGGGGCGGATGGGAGGTCGCGGAGCGCATGGAGCGGACACGCGCCGCCGAGGCCGCCCGTGCCCGCCTGCGCGAGCGGGCCGGGATCGCGGCCCGGATGCACGACTCCCTGGGACACGACCTCGCACTGATCGCGGTCCGTGCCGCCGCCCTGGAGATGGCCTCCCCGGACGGCTCCGAGCAGGCGAAGGCCGCCGGTGGGCTGCGCGCGGCGGCGCACGAGGCCAACCTGCGGCTGCGGGAGATCATCGGTGTGCTGCGCGAGGATACCGAGGAGACGTCCGAGCCGATCACCGCCCTGGTCCAGCGCGCCGTGGACGCCGGAATGTCGGTACGACTACTACGGGAGGGTCCCGATCCCGACCCGACGACCCCCTGTGGCAGGGCCGTGCACAGGGTGGTCCAAGAGGCGCTGACCAACGCGGCCAAGTACGCGCCGGGATCCGAGGTCACCGTGCGGGTGGTCCGCGAGCCGAACGAGACGCGCGTGTGCGTCGACGACACCGGTTTCGCGGAGGAGTCGGCGGCTCTGCCCGCTCGTGGGAAGGAGGGCTCGGGCCTGGCCGGGTCGCGTTCCCTCGTGGAGGAGCTCGGCGGCGACTTCACGGCCGGTCCGGAGGGCGGCTCGGGGTTCACTGTCCGGGCGACCGTCCCCGACTCCGGGATCCGGGCGGGAAAACGGCAGGAGGTCGGGGAACTGGAGACCTGGCGTACCCACGGCGAGACCCGCGCCCGTGCGCGGCGCCGGCTCCTCGTCGCCGTCACCGTCCCGGTCGCCTTGGGACTGGTCGTGACAGCGATCTGCTTCGCGGTGCTCACGTGGGTGGGTGTCAACAGCGTCCTGCCACCCGCGCGATACGACCGGCTGGTCGTGGGCGACGACCGGGCGGAGGTGGAGCGCGTACTGCCACGGTTCTCCTACCCCGAAAGGTCGGTGCGGCGCCGACCGCCGGCACCGGCCGGCGCGGAGTGCTTCTTCTACCTGGTCCGCCATGAGAACGGTCTGCCTCCGGTGTACCGGCTCTGCTTCGCCGACGGAGTCCTGGTCGCCAAGGACGAGATCCGACGCTTCCAGTAGCGGCGCCGAGGACGAGCGTGTGCCGAGTTAGGGTGTCGGCGTGAACGCGACGAAGGCGGACCGGGTGTTGCGGATCGTCCTGGCCGACGACGAGGTGATGATGCGTGCGGGCATCCGGGCGATCCTGTCCTCGGTGCCGGGGATCGAGGTGGTCGGCGAGGCCGGTGACGGTACCTCCGCCGTGGCCCTGGTCGCCGAGCACCGACCCGACATCGCCCTGCTGGACGTACAGATGCCCGGCGCTGACGGGCTCTCCGCGACGGAGAGCATCGCCCAGGAGTATCCGGAGACGTCGGTGGTCATCCTCACCACCTTCTCCGAGGACGCCTACATCCTGCGGGCCCTCGCCGGCGGCGCCAGCGGGTTCGTGCTCAAAAGCGGAGATCCACGGCAACTGGTGGACGGCCTGCGCGCTGTCGCGGACGGCGGTGCTTACCTGTCGCCGGAGGTGGCGCGACGAGTGATCGACGAATTGGACACTTCCGGGAACGGGCCCTCCCGAACCGCAGCGGCCCGGGAGCGGGTCGGCCTGCTCACCGGACGCGAACGCGACGTTCTGGTGTTGGTCGGGGAGGGCTGCTCCAACGACGAGATCGCCCGCCGGCTGAAGATCGCCCCGGGAACGGTCAAGGTGCACGTGGGCTCCATCCTCACCCGCCTCGACGTACGCAACCGGGTGCAGGCCGCCGTCCTCGCCCACGAGGCCGGATTGATCCGGCGACCGTGATCGCTCCGCGCCCGGCGGAGACGGCCCCGATGGACGCCCCCCGGCCGTCTACCCCTTTGTGCCTACCCGTCCGTTGACGTCCAGGCGATGTGCGCGAGACGTCCGCGAGCCGATGATGACGGACATGGTCATCTCGAACTCCACCCGGGTCGCACGCCTGGTCGCGTACGCCTCGGCCGCCCTCGTCCTCGCGGCGTCGTTCGCGGTCCCCTCCGTCCTCACCGCCGTCACCCACCCCGGAGGCGTCGCCCTCACACCTCCCGCGCCCAGCGGTCCCCACGCCGTGGGGCGGACCGAACTGCACCTCGCCGCTCCCGACCGGGGCCATCCGTGGGTGGAGAGGGCCGGTGCCCGGGACGTCATGGTCAGCGTCTGGTATCCGGCGGAGGGGGACGGCACCGGTCACGCGCCTTACCTCACGCCCTCGGTCGCCGACGTGT
The DNA here is from genome assembly GCA_937957845.1 of uncultured Nocardiopsis sp. Taxonomy (GTDB): domain Bacteria; phylum Actinomycetota; class Actinomycetes; order Streptosporangiales; family Streptosporangiaceae; genus Nocardiopsis. The sequence goes on along the minus strand of CALGOD010000842.1, from coordinate 1,035 downwards.
TGAAGGGTGAACTGGAGCAGGTCGGGCGTCACCGTGACGATCTGGACGCCGGCGCCTCCCACGCCAACGCCCTTCAGGACGCGGTGGCCGACGGCTCTGGCCCCTTCCCCGTGGTCCTCTACTCGCCGGGGCTGCGGGAGTCCCGCTTCCTCAACACCTCCAACATCGAGGAGCTCGTCTCCCACGGGTACGTGGTGGCGGCCATGGACCACCCGTACGAGACCCTCGCCGTGGACCTGCCCGACGGCCGGGTCCTGCGCACGAACATGCCCGGCCTGGATCCCGAGGTCCTGCGCGAGGCCGTGGACGTCCGGGTCGAGGATGTCCGCCTGACCCTGGACGGCCTGGCCGAGCTTGCCGGGGGCCGCACCCCCGACACGAACGGGAAGGAACCGCCCCCGGGTCTGACCGAGGCGGTGGACATGGACGCGATCGGCATGTTCGGTCATTCCCTCGGCGGGCTCACCGCGGCCGAGGCGATACTGGAGGACGACCGGATCGACGCGGGGATGAACCTGGACGGCACTCTCGCCTACCACTCGGGTGACGGGATCTGGGCGGACTCCACCCTGTGGGGCGTCGACCGGCCCTTCGCCCTGCTGACCGCGGGTCTGGCCGGGACCGGACGGGAACCGCACCACAGCGGCCACAGCCCCGATTTCCGAAGGTTCGTCGACGCCTCGGCCGCGCCCGTGCTGGAGCTGTACATGGCCGAGGGCGAGCACATGAGTTACACCGACCACCAATGGATCCTGCCCGCCCTCGCTGAGTCCGGCCGATCGGGCGACCGGACCTGGACCACCATGGTGGCCGAGACGATCGGCACCGTGGACCCCGAGGAGTCCGTACGCACCCAGCGTGCCTACATCACGGCTTTCTTCGACGCCCACCTGCGCAGTGACCGCTCCCCGCTCCTGGACGGCCTCTCTCCCGACTTCCCCACGATGGAGTTCGTCGGCCGCGTCCGGTGAGCACGCACCGTGAACTGCTCCCTGGAAGTTGGACTGGAAATCCAGTTCCATCGACCAGGGAGCA
>CALGOD010000841.1 GCA_937957845.1 uncultured Nocardiopsis sp. | reverse complement strand
GACAACAGGCGGGATGGCCAGGGGTTCTCCCCGCGTCACGTGGGTCGACGCCCGGGAGGACGTCGACCCACGAACAGGGTCAGCCGCCGATGACGACGCCCCCGATGTTGCGCTTCCCCCTGCGCAGCACCACGAAGCGACCCCGCAGCACGTCCTCCGGACCGAGCGTGGCTTCCACGTCGGTGACCTTGACGTTGTTCACGTAGGCACCGCCCTCCTGGATGGCACGGCGGGCCGCGGACTTGCTCGGAGTCAGACCGCTCTGCGCGAACAGGTCACTCACGAGCAGCTCACTCACCGACCCGGAGACCTCGGCCTTGGGCACCTCGGCCAAGGCCGCCTCCAACGTACGGGCGTCCAGCTCGGACAGGTCGGCACGGCCGAACAGGGCCAGGCTGGCCTCCTTGACCTTGCGGCACTCCTCTTCGCCGTGCACCAACGTGGTGAGGTCCTCCGCCAGAACGCGCTGGGCCGCACGCGCCTGCGGGCGTTCCTCGGTCTGGCGCTCCAACTCCTCGATCTCGCTCCGACTGCGGAAGCTGAAGTTCTTCAGGTAACGCACCACGTCGCGGTCGTCGGTGTTGAACCAGAACTGGTAGAAGGCGTAGGGCGAGGTCAGTTCGGGATCGAGCCAGACGGTGCCCGTCTCGGTCTTGCCGAACTTGGTGCCGTCCGCCTTGGTCAGCAGGTTCGTGGTCAGCCCGTGCGCCGGACCGTGCGGCTCGTTGCCGTCCATACGTCGCACCAGGTCCAGCCCCGCCGTGATGTTGCCCCACTGGTCGGAGCCGCCGGTCTGCAATGTGCACCCGTAACGCCGGTAGAGCTGCACGTAGTCGTAGGACTGCAGCAGCACGTAGCTGAACTCGGTGTAGCTCATCCCCTCACCGTCGAGACGGCTCTTGACCGTCTCCCGGGCGAGCATCTGGTTGATGCTGAAATGCTTGCCCACGTCGCGCAGCAGTTCGATGGCGTTGATCCCGCCCAGCCAGTCCGCGTTGTCGGCCAGGATCGCGTCCGTCGGTCCGGGCTGCTCCCCCTCGGGGGTGAAACGCAGGAACGCCGACAACTGACGGGCCAGGTTGTCGACCCACTCCCGCACGGTCTCCGTCGAGTTCAGTTGACGCTCGCCGGTGGGCTTGGGATCGCCGATGAGACCGGTGCCACCGCCGACCAGGGCGATCGGGCGGTGCCCCGCCTGCTGGAAGCGGGCCAGGGTCAACGCCTGGATGAGGTGTCCCACGTGCAGGCTGCCCGCGGTCGGGTCGAAACCGCAATACAGGGTGATCGGACCATCGGCGAGCGCCTTGCGCAGTGCGTCAAGGTCGGTCGTCTGCGCGAGCAGGCCGCGCCACTGGAGTTCGTCGATGATGTCGGTCACTGTATTGCTCTCTGTCGTCGAGACGGCCCTCGAAGGGCTTGATCTGCCTTGAGTGTAGGCCGGACACCCGAGACCAGGCATCCGCTTTCCCCGCTCCACGCTATCCGCTCTCACTTGACCCTCTTGGCTAATGGCATTAGCTTCAAGGTTAAGGCTAATAGCCAAAGCGGAGGAGAGTCATGACGCACCACCTCGCACGCCCGGGGGGACGGATCGCCTACGACCTCTACGGAGCGGAGAACAACGGTCCCCTCGTGGTCTGTGTGCCTGGCATGTTCGACCACCGCCACTCCTTCCGATTCGTCGGAGGCGCTCTGGCCGCGGCCGGATACCGGGTCGCGGCCATGGACCTGCGCGGCCACGGTGACAGCGACACCACCTTCGACGACCACACCGACCGAGCGGCGGCCGACGACGCGAGCGCGCTCGCCGAGGAGTTGGGAGGAAGGAACGTGGTGATGGTGGGCAACTCCATGGGCGCCGCCGCCGTGACGATCGCGGCCAAGGACCGGCCCGACCTGGTGGCGGGCATCGCCCTGCTCGGCCCGTTCCTGCGGCAGCCCTCCCTCGGTCCGCTCACCAGGGCCCTCATGCGGCTGGCTCTGCTGCGCCCCTGGGGACCCCGGTTCCTGACGTACTACTACGACACCCTGCACACGGGACGGCTCCCGGAAGGGCACGAACGCCAACGCGAACTCGTCCGGAGGATGCTGCGACCCGCCGACCGCTACCGCGCCGTACAGCGGACCGTCCACGCGCCCGGTGAAGCGGTCACCGACTCGGAGGGGATGCGGGCCCGCGCCGTGGTGATCATGGGCGAGCAGGACCCCGATTGGAAGGATCCGCGTGCCGAGGCCGCGTGGGTGGCCTCGGTGGTCCGCGGTTCGGTGCTGATGGTGCCCGAGTGCGGCCACTACGCACACGCCCAGCGCCCGGACGTGGTCGTGCCCGCCCTGGTCTCCCTGGCCGAGGAGGGCGCGGCCGATGTCTAGAGTCGGCCTGACTCCGGCCCTGGTGATCCAGGAGGCGGCCCGGCTCAGCGACGAGAGGGGATTCGACTCCCTTTCCCTGGCCACGGTCGCCACCCGGCTCGGAGTCGCCACACCCAGTCTGTACAAGCATGTCGACGGGCTGGCCGGGCTACGCCGGGAGGTGGCGCTACTAGGGGTGAACGGTATCGGCGCGTGTCTGCAACAGGCCGCGGTGGGCCGTTCCGGCCCCGACGCGCTGCGCGCGACGGCCGATGCCTACCGCCGCTACGCACACGCCCACCCCGGACGTTACGCCGCCCTTCAGCAGATGCCCCGGTTGGCCGGGGCCGGGGTGGAGCTCTCCCACGATCCGGTGGCGGTCCTGGCGGCGGTACTGCGCGGGTTCGACATCCCCGAGGAACGGATGATCCACGCGATCCGGGCTCTGCGCAGCGGGCTGCACGGGTTCGTGGACCTGGAGATGCGTGGCGGTTTCGGACTTCCCGAGGATGTGGATGAGTCTTACGCGCTCGTGGTGGAGGGTTTCGTGCGCGGATTCCGGTCGTGGTCCGCCTCGGGGTGAGGGATCCCTGTCCCCCGCGGTGTTCCCTCCGGTCGCGGGCATAGGCCAAGCTGGTGACACCATCGTCGCCGTTTCCGCGGTGCCCGAAGTGTTGTGGAGTTCCTTGATGCCCAAGAAGGCCTCGTCGAAGATCAGCGGTGTCGTTTCCGCCGTTGTCGGCGTCCTCGCTGTCACCGCTTTCGTCCTGTATCAACTGGGCGTGATCGAGTTGGATCGGGAGAGCCCCACGGAACCGCGGGCCGACGACGCCTCCTCCTCGGATCTGTCGGTGGAACAGGCCCGCCTTCAACTGGAAGAACTGCGGGTGGAGGAGGAGAACGACCCTCCGGGATACGACCGTTCGCTGTTCCCCCACTGGGACTCGGGTGTGCAGGACAATTGCAGTACCCGCCAGGCCGTGCTGCTGCGTGCCGGTGAGGGGGTGGAGATCGACGACGACTGCCAGCCGGTGGCGGGTTCCTGGTACAGCGCCTACGACGGTGAGACCCTCACCGACGCCCAGGACGTGGACATCGACCACATGGTGGCGTTGAAGGAGGGCTGGCGTTCGGGTGCCCACGCCTGGACGACCGAGGAACGCCGGCGCTTCGCCAACGACATGGAGTCCTCCCAGCTGTGGGCCGTGAGCGCCTCCACCAACCGCTCCAAGTCGGACGCCGATCCGTCGGACTGGCTACCGCCGTTGGAGTCCTCGCACTGCGACTACGTGGTCTCATGGATCGAGGTCAAGCACGCGTGGGAGCTGAGCGTGGATCCGGACGAGGAGACGGCGCTGCGCGAGGTGCTCGCCGGTTGTTGAGATGCTCATCCCGGATGCGTGAACCTGATACCGCGAGCTGTGGCCAATAGCTCTTCCTGTCCCAGGAGACCGAGGGCGTCGCGGACCTCGATCGCCACGCCCTCGGCCGGGAGCCAGAAGGCCTCGGTCTCACCGTGCA
>CALGOD010000840.1 GCA_937957845.1 uncultured Nocardiopsis sp. | reverse complement strand
CCGCCGCGGGCGCCGCGGCCTTCGGGGTCTACGACGACCTCGCCGGATCGACCCGTACGCGCGGACTACGCGGGCACCTCGGGGCGCTCGCGCGAGGACGGGTCACCACCGGCATGGTCAAGATGGCGGGCATCGGTGCCACCGGAGTGGCCGCCGCGGCGCTGCTGCGACGTTCCCCGCTGGACACACTGATGGACGGTGCGCTCATCGCGACCAGCGCCAACCTGCTCAACCTGTTCGATCTGCGTCCCGGCCGTGCGGTCAAGGTCGCCCTGCTCGCCGCCGTCCCCGCCCTGGCCTCGCCGGCGGCGCCCCTGGTCGGTCCCGCCGTGGGCGCCTCGGCGGCACTGCTTCCCGACGAACTGGCCGAACGCAGCATGCTCGGTGACGGGGGCGCCAACGCCCTCGGCGCCGCGCTGGGAGCCGCCGCGGCGGCCGGTGCCCCGCGTCCGCTGCGCGCGGCCCTGCTGGTCGCGGTGGCGGCGCTGACACTGGCCAGCGAGCGGGTCAGCTTCTCCCGTGTCATCGACCGGGTTCCCGCCCTACGCCGTCTCGACCGGTGGGGCAGGCACGAGTGAGACGGCCACGGTGTCCCGTACTGTTCTCGGTGTGACACAGGGGGTGGGCGCGGCGGCGGCGCTCATCGCCGTGGTCACCGTCGGGGCCAGGTTGGCGGGGTTCGGGCGCACGGTGGTGTTCTCCCAGACCGTGGGCGACACATGCCTGGGCACCGCCTACGTCACCGCCAACCAGCTCCCCGCGGTGCTCTTCGAGGTCGTCATCGGTGGCGCGCTCACCGCGGTGGTGGTCCCGGTCCTGGCCGCCGCGGCCGGGCGCGGCGACCGCGAGTACGTGCGGCACACCGCCTCGGCGTTGATCACCTGGACGCTGCTGTCGGCGGTGCCCCTGTCGATACTGCTCGCGCTGTTCTCGGTTCCGGCGATGTCGTTGATGCTGGGTGCGGGCGCCGGTTGCGACCGGGGCGAACTGCTCGCGCTCTCCGCACGCATGCTCGTGGTCTTCGCCCCGCAGATCGTCCTCTACGGTCTGGCCGCGGTGCTGTACGGCGTCCTCCAGGCCCACCGTCGCTTCCTGGCGCCCGCTCTGGCCCCGCTGGTGTCCAGCCTGGTGGTCATCGCCGCCTATCTGCTCTTCCTACCGCTGGGCGCCGACCACCGTCAGGACATCGCCGGCCTTCCGACGGCGGCCGAACTCACCCTGTCCCTGGGGACCACCGCCGGAGTGGCCGCGCTCTTCCTCCCCGTCCTGGGTCCGGCCGCCGGACTGCGGGTGCGCCTCCGACCGCGTCTGTCCTTCCCTCCCGGGGTGGGGGAACGGGTGCGATCCCTGGCCGTGGCCTCCTTGGTACCGCTGGTGGCCATGCAGCTGTGCCTGCTGTTGTCGGTGGCCCTGGCCAACTGGGGCGGAGGGGCCGGCGCGGCCGTGCTCTACACCTACGCCTGGGCCCTGTTCACCCTGCCCTACGGGGTGATCGCCGTGCCCATCGCCACCAGCGCCTTCACCGCACTGGCCGTGGCCCACACCGAGCACGACCGACGAGGATTCTCGACCTTGGTCTCGGGTACCGCACGCGCCTGTGTGATGGTCACCGCCGCGGTGGGGACCGCCTTGGCCGCCGCGGCCGGGCCGGTGGCCCTGATCTTCGCCGAGCAGGACCCACTGACCCTGCAACGCGCTCTGCTCGCCTACGCCCCCGGGGTGGTCGGCTTCGGACTGGTGGCCCTGCTCAGCCGCGCCCTGTACGCCTCGCACCACGGCCGTCCGGCCGCCGCCGCCCAGGTGACAGGGTGGCTCGTGGTGGTGGTGTGCGCGGTCTCCCTGGTGTGGACGCTGCCCTCCGGATGGGCCATCGCGGGACTGGGAGCGGCCAGCACGTTCGGTCTGAGCCTGGCCGCGGTCCTGCTGTGCGTCGCCGTGGGGCGCGTCCACGGACGTGAGTCGCTGGCGGGACTCGCGCGTTCGGTGGTGGCCGCACTGCTCGGCGGTGTGGTCGGCTGGGCGCTGGGCGGGTCGGTGGCCGCGGCGCTGCCCGCGGAGGGCGTGTGGCAGACGGTGATGGGGGCCGCGGCGGCGGGTGCGGTGGGCCTGGCCGCCTACGCGGCCGTCGCGGCGTTGGTGGACCGTCCGGCGGTGCGGGCGTCGGCGGACCGGGTCAGGGGCGTACTCGAACGCAGGAGGGGGAAGCGGTGAACAACAGGATCGCGTTGGTCGTGGGGACCAGCAGTGGAGGTGTGGGCCGCCATGTGCGCTCCTTGGGGGCGGGGCTGCGCGCCCGCGGCCACCGTGTGGCGGTACTGGGGCCGGCCTCGGCCGAGCGGGAGTTCGGCTTCACCGCCGTGGGGCTGCGCTTTTCTCCGGTGCGCATCGGTGCGGCGCCGTCCGTGGGCGATCCGGCCGCCGTGCTGAGATTGCGCGCCCTGACCCACGGGGCCGACGTGGTCCACGCCCACGGTCTGCGGGCCGGTGCCCTGTGCGCCCTGGCGGGCGTCACGCCTTTGGTGGTGACCGCGCACAACGCGCCGCCGCTGGTCCGGGGTCCCCTGGCCAACGCCTATCCGTTGTTGGAGCGGATCGTGGCACGTCGTGCGGACGTGGTCCTCGGGGTCTCCGGGGACCTGGTGCGGCGGTTGCGCGCCGCCGGGGCGCGTGACGCCAGACCGGCGGTGGTGACCGCGCCCGAGACCGGAGCACCGTTGAAGGGCAGGCAGGCCACCCGCGCGGACCTGGCGGTGCGCCCGGAGAGGCCGCTGTTGCTGACCATCGCGCGCCTGGCCGAGCAGAAGGGACTCGACATGCTGTTGGAGGCCGCTCCCGCGATCTGCGACCGCAGTCCCGAGCCGGTGGTGGCCATCGCCGGCGACGGTCCCCTGTGGGGACGACTGCACGACACCGCGGCGGAGATGCGCGCCGACGTGCGCATGTTGGGCCACCGTACCGACGTGGCGGACCTGTTGGCGGCGGCGGACATGTTCTGCCTGACCAGCCAGTGGGAGGGGCCGTCCCTGGTGATCATGGAGGCGCTCCGCGCGGGACTGCCGGTGGTCGCCACGCGGGTCGGGGGTATCCCCGATCTGTACGAGGGGACGGTGCTGATGGTGCCGCCGGGGGACCCCGCGGCCTTCGCCGCCGCGGTGGGCCGGGTGTGGGACGATCCCGCGCTGGCCGAGGACCTCCGGGCGCGTTCGCGGAAGGCGGCCAGGACACTGCCCACGGAGGAGGACACGGTGGACGCCGTGACGGGGGTGTACAAGACGGTGATGGGACATTGAACCGGAGCATGGGGGAACGTGGCCGGAGTCGATCCTTCGCCCCCGGCCGAGGTCTTTGAGGTGCTCTGCCCCGAAGGAGGGGTAGGGGTGTCCTCGGGGCGTGCGAACATCACCGCCGGCGCGACTTCCTCCGCGGGGGTTTTGATGGCATCCTTGCTCTCGGCCCGGTGTGCTCCGACCAAGGTCGTTCACCGGTACCCTTGCTTTGCACGTGAGGGGAGTATCCCTGTCGCGGCGGTGCCGTCATCACGGAGCGCAAAGGCGCGCTCCCGGTGCCGTCGGCTCGTACCGGTACGGTGCGGGCGGGAGAGACCTCCGGTATCTCGACGTGCGCGCACACGGTTGGCGCGCACCGACCGGAGGAGAGTCCGTCAGTGAACGTTCCCCTGTGGCTGTGGGCCGCCACCATCGCCGCCATGATCGCGATCCTGGTGATCGACCTGATCATCGTGGACCGGCCCTGGAACAAGGACAAGGGTCCCCGCGAGTTCGGGATGAAGCAGGCCTCCTGGTGGGCGGCCTTCTACATCGGCATCGCGATCGTGTTCGGATTCGGTGTCTGGTACTTCGGCGGAGGGGCCGCCGGCGCCGAGTACTTCGCCGGGTTCGTCACCGAGAAGAGCCTGAGCATCGACAACCTCTTCGTGTTCTACCTTCTGATGGGCTCCTTCGCGGTGCCCAAGAAGTACCAGCATGAGGTCCTGCTCGTCGGTATCGTCATCGCGCTGGTCATGCGCGGTGTCTTCATCGTCCTCGGTGCCCAGGTCATCAACGCCTGGAGCGAGGTCTTCTACCTTTTCGGCGCCTTCCTCATCTACACCGGTTACAAGATCGTCCGCGACCACGTGAAGGGCGACGAGGAGGAGAAGGACTTCACGCAGACCCCGGTGGTCCGTTTCCTCAAACGCTTCTGGCCCGTGACCGATGATTACCACGGCTCCAGTCTCACCGTGAAGATCGACGGCAGACGGCACATCACGCCGATGCTGATGGTCATCGTCGCGATCGGCGTGATCGACCTGGTGTTCGCCGTCGACTCCATCCCCGCGATCTTCGGTCTGACCCAGGACGCCTACATCGTCTTCACCGCCAACGCCTTCGCGCTGTTGGGTCTGCGCCAGCTGTACTTCCTGCTGGCCGGTCTGATGGACCGCCTGGCCTACATCAGCTGGGGCCTGTCGGCGATCATGGTCTTCATCGGTGTGAAGATGATCCTGCACGCCCTGCACGAGAACGGTGTGCACGTACCCGAGGTGGGCATCGGACTGTCCTTGACCGTCATCATCGGCATCATGGGGATCACCATCGCGGGCAGCCTGATCAAATCCCGGATGGACGAACGCGACCGGCTCCGTCCCGGAGTGGAGAAGGGGTCGGAGGACCTTCACTGACGTCGGTCCGCCCCGGGCTCCCGCTCGATCGGGTTCTCGCGGAACGACCCTGTTCGAACAACTGTTCCTCTATAGTGGTGGAATCCCGGAGCTCCGGCACCGGGATGCCACCACTTTTCCGAGGTGGAAGAAACCGTCGTCGGCGGTCGTTAGTCTGGCAGGGAGTCGTGCGGCCTCATCCTCCCTGATCCCCGCGGCGCTCCACCCCCCGAG
>CALGOD010000839.1 GCA_937957845.1 uncultured Nocardiopsis sp. | reverse complement strand
GGAGCCAGCCCCATCACCGTGCTGGGCGACCTGGGCTCGGAGTCCGCGACGAGGTCGCACACCACGGCGGACGGCTGGCTGGCGGCCCCTCCCGAGGAAGTACCCGCGCTGCACGTGCTGGCCCTGGAACTGTCCGGCCCTCCGGGGAACGGACCGACCCCCGGACTGGCCGATGACGCCTTCGAGCACGACGGCCAGCTGACCAAGAGGGACCTGCGCGCCTCGGCGTTGGCCCGTCTGGCCCCCTCACCGGGACAGCACCTGTGGGACGTGGGCGCCGGTTCGGGGTCGGTCGGCATCGAATGGATGCGGGCCCACCCCACCTGCACCGCCACGGCGGTGGAGGCACAGAGCGAACGGGCGGAGCGGATCGGCCGCAACGCGGGCCGACTCGGGGTCCCCGGACTGCGCGTGGTCACCGGCCGCGCACCGGAAGCACTGGCCGGGCTGCCCGCACCCGACGCGGTGTTCGTCGGCGGCGGCGCGACCCGGCCGGGCGTGCTCGACACCTGCCTGCGGGCGCTGGGACCGGGCGGACGCCTCCTGGTGCACGGCGTGACGATGGAGACCGAACAGTTGCTCGCGGACGCCTACCGGCGCCATGGAGGCGAACTGACCCGCATCGCCGTCGAGACCGCCGCGCCTCTGGGTACCTTCACCGGCTGGACGCCCGCCCGCACGGTCACCCAGTGGTTCCTGAGGGTGGACCACTGACCCGGGGACGGGACGGGTCGTAGAGGTAGGACTCACCGCCCGACTCCGGGGCCAGCGCCCACCCCACGAGGATCACCGCGGCCTGCCGGAAACCCGCCTCCTCCACCGCGTCGGCGATGCTGGAGACCGTGCCGCGCAGCACCGCCTGCCCCGGCTGGGAGGCCCGGTGGACCACCACGACCGGGCACCGGGCACCGTACTCGGGTTCGATCCGCGCCATCAGCTCCCGTGTCCGGGTGACCGCCAGGTGCAGCACCAGCGTGGCCCGGGTCGCGGCGAACGCCTCCAGCGACTCGGTCTGGGGCATCGCGGTCGAGCGGACCCGGGTCCGGGTCAGCACGACGGACTGGGCCACCAACGGAACGGTCAACTCCCGCCCCACCAGGGCCGACGCGGCCACGTACGCGGGCACGCCGGGAGTGACGTCCCACGGGATGCCGTGTACGTCGAGCCTGCGGGTCTGCTCGGCCAGAGCCGAGTACAGCGACGGATCGCCGGAGGTGAGCCGTACCACGTCCCGGCCCTCGGCGTGCGCGGCGACCAGGTGGCCGGTGATGCGGTCCAGGTCCAAGCCCTGGGTGTCCACCAGTTCGGCGCCGGCCGCGCAGTGGGCGAGCACCGCCGGGTCCAGGTACGTGCCCGGATACAGCACCACGTCGGCCTCGGCGAGCATCCGCGTGGCGCGGACCGTCAGCAGGTCGGCGGCGCCGGGACCCGCCCCCACGAAGTGCGCGGTCACGGCCTCACCCACCGGGGGGTCCAGACACGGCCGGTGGGGGAGAGGCGGGTCCCCGATGCGCCGACGATCAGCAGACAGCGCATGTCGACGACCGCGGGGTCGAGCTCACCGAGGGTGGTGACCGTCAGGGACTCCCCCTCCCGGCCGACGTCCCGGCCGATGACGGTCACGGTGTCGGGGCCACGGTGCTCCAGCAGGATCCGGCGGGCGGTGGCGACCTGCTCGGTGCGGGTCCGGGAGGCCGGGTTGTAGACGGCCACCACCATGTCGGCCTCGGCGACGGCGCGCAGCCGCCGCTCGATCACCTCCCACGGTTTGAGGCGGTCGGAGAGGCTCATCACCGCGAAGTCGCCCCCGACGGGGGCGCCGGCGCGGGCCGCGACCGCCTGGACGGCGCTGACACCCGGCAGCACCCGTACGGGCACGTCCCGGTACCGGGGGTCCTCGGCCGCCTCGAAAACGGCGGTGGCCATGCCGAAGACACCCGCGTCCCCGCCGGAGACCACCGCGACCCTCTCGCCCCGCCCGGCCAGGTCCAGGGCGTGCCTGGCGCGGTCGAGTTCGACGGTGTTGCCGGAGGCGTGCCGGGTGAGCCCGGGGCGCTGCGGGACCCGGGCGAGGTAGGGGGCGTAGCCCACGACGTGGTCCACCTCGGACAGCGCCGCGGAGGCCTCGGGTGTGAGCCAGCGGTCGTGCCCCGGCCCCAGGCCGACCACCAGCAGTTCCGCGGCCGGTCCGGGCGGTTCGGGGACCTCGGGCGCCGCCTCGCTCCGCCGCCGGGACCGGGTGCCGTTGCGGCTGTCACCGCTGACCAGCACCAGGGAGAAGTAGGGCACCGTCCGGGGGTCGACCTCCGACACCGGCAGCCGCCGCTCCTCCTCCATGGAGGCGCGTTCCACGTACACCGCGTGCTCCAACCGCCCGGCCGCCTCCAGGGCGCGGTACACGGCAGGGAAGGTCCGGCCCAGCTTCATGACCACGGCCGCGTCGGTGTCGGCCAGACGACGGGCCAACTCCGGTTCGGGCAGGGTGCCGGGCAGCACGGTGAGCACGTCGGTCTGCCGGGCCAGAGGGTCGGCCACGGCGGCCGCCGCGGCGCCGAACGCCGGGACCCCGGGCACGATCTGTGTCCGGTACCGCCCCGAGAGCCGGTCGTGCATGTACATGTACGACCCGTAGAAGAGAGGGTCGCCCTCGGAGAGCAGGACGACGTCGCGGCCGGCGTCCAGATGGGAGGCCAACCGTGCGGCCGACTCCTCGTAGAAGTCGGCCAAGGCGCCCTGGTAGCCGCCCGGGTGGTCGGTCGTGCCGGTGGTCACCGGATAGGTGAGCTGCTCCTCGACCGCCGACTCCGGAATCAGGTCCGCGGCGATGCGACGGGCGTTGGACCTCTTGCCGACACCGGCGTGGTAGGCGACGACGTCGGCTTCGGCGATGAGCCGGGCCGCCTTGAGGGTGATCAGTCCGGGGTCGCCGGGGCCGACGCCGACGCCGTGGAAACGGCCGGTCATTCCTCCTCCTTGGCCAGTGCGTTGAGCGCCGAGGAGGTCATCGCCGAACCCCCGCGGCGGCCGAGGGCGGTCACGTAGGGGATGTCGATGCCGTGTCGGTCGGCGAACTCGGTCAGTGCCTGCTTGGACTCGGCGGCGCCGACGAAGCCGACCGGGCAGCCGATGATCGCGGCCGGGTGCGGAGCCCCGTCGATCAGCATCTCCAGCAGGTGGAAGAGGGCCGTGGGCGCGTTGCCGACGGCGACCACGGCGCCGCCGAGCAGCGGTTCCCACAGGGACACCGCGGCCGCGGTGCGTGTGGTCCCCCATTCCAGGGCGAGCCCGGGCACCCGCTCGTCGCGAAGGTGGCACAGCACCTGGTTGCCGCACGGCAGGCGACTCGCGGTCACACCGACGGCCACCATGCGTGCGTCGCACAGGATCGGCGCACCGGCCCGGAGGGCGGCGCGCGCGGCGGGGACCAGTTCGGGATGGACCACCAGGTCGTCGGCGAGGTCGACCTGGCCGGTGCCGTGGATCATCCGCACGGCGAGCCTCTCGGCGTTGGCGGGCAGGTGGTCGAGCCGGGCCTCCCGCCGGATGGTGGCGAAGGAGTCGGCGTAGATCGCGGGCCCGTCGTCGATGTACTCGTAGTGCCGGTTCGGTCGGCTGTGAACGGTCACCGCGCCTCCCCGGGGACGAGAACACCGCGCCACGGTGTGACGACGAGTTCGTCGGTCCCGGCCGAGAGCGCCTCCTCGGCCAGAGCCTCCGCGCTCGGCCGGTCAAGGCCCTCCTCGGGCACGGGGACGTGCCGTCCGCCTTCGGGCAAGGGGCCGTACGGCAGGGGCGGGGCGGGGGCCGGCAGCCGTGGATCCGGTGGCACCGGCTCGGTCAGCGGCGACGGGAGTTCGGCGACGTGCCACGGCGCGACGGGGCCGTCGCCGCGCTTGGCCAGGAACTTCTCGGCCAGTCCCACGAGCGCGGCGGGGGAGCGGTCCAGCGAGGTCAGCGGCCCCCACCCCTCCCCGACCCTGAGCTGGGCGACGTGTTCGTCGAGGGCGACCAGCCCGAGGTCGCAGGAGCGTCGGAGCAGGTCGCCGCGCCCGTCGTCCAGGACGAACAGGAAACGTCCGGGAAGGGCGGCGAGACGGGGGCCTGCGCACAGCAGCTCGTCCAGGGCGGCGGCGACGGGCCGCAGGTCCGCTCGCCCGACCGCCCGCGCCGGGGCGTCCGGGGTCGCGGTCCGCCCCCGTGTGGGGCCCGTGCGGGGGGAGACCATCACGTTGCGGACCAGTTCGTGGGTGGGCCAGGGCACAAGGCCGGTCCGTTCGAGGGCGTCGAGCACCTCCGGGTCCAGCAGCCCCTCACATCCGGGCAGGGAACGTAGCTGGAGGTTGGCCCGGCCGGTGAGGTGTATGCGGCCGGTGCCGTGGGCATCGGCGACGGCGGCCAGGGCGCGCAGCGAGCGGGCGGGAAGCCGGCCGCCGATGAGCCGGAGTCGGACCAACAGCCCGTCCTCGGCGGGCCAGGGCCGCAGGACTCCGGGGCAGCGGTCGCGCCGGGTGCGCACAGGAAGTGCATGACGTGTGGGGGACATGCTTGTCGTTCGGTTGGAGGACCCGTTCGCGGGGTCCGTGGACGACCTGGCGGCCCGTCACCGCCAGCGCCAGCAGGTCTTCGGACTCGGGGTCCACCGGTGCGGAGCGCCTTCCCGGAGCGGTGCTCCAGTGGCTGTCCCGGGAAACGACCTCGGGACGTGCTCGCCCGTCACCCTCACCGCTGCGCGTCAGTCCCGGAGTCTCACCGGGTTCCCTGCTCCATGAGGTGGAGTTCGACTGGCCCGACGAGATTACCTCTGTCCCCTTCCGCGGTGATCCGGGGGGTGGGCCCCGAAGCGGTTCGAGGGCCTTTCCCATGGCTTTCGGGCTCGGGTCTTGTACGAACGTGGAA
>CALGOD010000838.1 GCA_937957845.1 uncultured Nocardiopsis sp. | reverse complement strand
CGCGGCAACATCGAGGGCCATGACCTGCTGGCGCGCAGGGTCGACGTGGTGGTGACCGACGGTCACACCGGAAACGTGGCCCTGAAGTCCGTGGAGGGCACGGCGGCGTTCGCGATGGAGGCCGTGCACGCGGCGCTCACCTCCTCGATGGCGGCCAAGGCGGGGGCCCTCCTCCAACGCAAGGCACTGCGGAGCCTGCGCGAGCGGTTGGACAGCGAGTCCTACGGCGGCGCCGCTCTGCTGGGACTGAACGGGACCGTGGTCCTCGCGCACGGCGACAGCCGGGCCCGGGGCGTGGCACGCGCCTGCCAACTGGCGCACGACCTGGCGGGCGGACGGATCGGTGAACAGATCCGCCGCCGGGTGCACACCCGCCCGCCCAACTGGTTGCACCGCCTGGCCCAGTCCGAGCCCTCGGGCCCCAGATCCGGCGAGCAAACCGAGTCGCCCTGACCGGTCGTCCGTACGGGAGAGGGGCCCGTGATCGGTACGCTGGAGGCATGGCCGACCCGCAGGAAGTACTCTCGCGACGGGTCCAGTCCGCCCTCGGCGCCGCCTTCGGCCCCGAGTTCGCCGACACCGACCCCGTCATCCGCCCGTCCCAGTTCGCCGACTACCAGGCCAACGCCGCGCTGGCGCTCGCCAAGCGACTGGGCCGAAAGCCGCGCGAGGTCTCCGCGGCGATCATGGAGAAGCTGGACGTGTCCGACGTCTGCCGTGACGTCGAGGTCAGCGGACCGGGGTTCATCAACCTGACCCTGCGCGAGGACTGGATCGCCGAGCGGACGCGCCGGCTCCTGGACGACCCGCGGCTCGGGGTGCCCCTGCAGGAGGGCCAGAACATCCCGCTGGACTACTCCGCGCCCAACGTGGCCAAGGAGATGCACGTCGGACACCTGCGCACCACGGTGGTCGGCGACTCGCTCGCGCGGGTCCTGGAGTTCCTGGGACACCACGTCATCCGCCAGAACCACATCGGTGACTGGGGCACGCCCTTCGGCATGCTCATCGAGCACCTGCTCGCGGTGGGCGAGGACTCCCCCGAGGCGGAGCTGCTCACCACCGACCCCAACGCCTTCTACCAGGCGGCCCGCACCGAGTTCGACTCCTCCGGCCCGGGCCCGGAGGACTTCGCCGCCCGTGCCCGCCGCCGCGTGGTCCTGCTTCAGAGCGGCGACGAGGAGACACTGCGCCTGTGGCGCAAGCTCGTGGGGCTGTCGAAGGTCTACTTCAACAAGGTCTACGCCAGGCTCGGGGTGACCCTCACCGACGACGACCTCGCCGGGGAGAGCACCTACAACCACATGCTCGCCGACGCGTGCGAGCAACTGGAGTCCAAGCGCATCGCCGAGATCAGCGACGGGGCCCGG
>CALGOD010000837.1 GCA_937957845.1 uncultured Nocardiopsis sp. | reverse complement strand
TCCCAGGAGCACTCCAGCTCACCACTCGTGTGGGGCGCGCTCTGCGGCCTCACTCCCGAGGGCGCCTGGTGCCCCAGGTACTCGGCCAGCCTCACCACGACCGCGTCCTGGACTCCGGTGGGCGCCGGACCGCTGTGGCCGTTGTTGACGATGCTGAACACCAGTCCGCCGGTGTCGGGGCCGGGCACGTACCCCGACAGGGCGCTGACCCCGGTCATGGTGCCGGTCTTGGCCAGGGCGACGCCCTCGGCCGCGGTCCCGCCCATCCGAAGCCTCAGGGTGCCGCCCACGAACGGGTCCTCCACCCCCGCCACCGGCAGGGAGGCGCTCCAGGTCTCTCCCCACGAGGCCTCACGCGAGCGTTGGATCAGGTCGATGACCGTGTCGGCGGTGACCAGGCTGCCCCGGGACAGCCCGGAACCGTCGTTGAGGACCAGGTCGGAGGTGTCCACGCCCAGCCCCGCCAGGGCGCTCTCCACCCCGATGAGCCCCGCGTCCCAGGAGCCCTCGTCGGCGACCTCCCGGCCGATGCTCTTGACGAGCATCTCGGCGTGCCCGTTGTTGCTGAACTTCATGAACGGAACGAGGATCTCCCCCAACGTCGGGGACTCGTGGTCGGCCAGGACCCTGGTGCCGAAACGCCCCTCGGGGGCGGTACCGGACTCCGTACCGCCCGTGACGGTGACCCCGTGCCGTTCCAGGGCCTGCTCGAAGAGGTGCGCGGCCAGCCCGGCGGGTTCGTCCACGGTGCGCAACACGGCCACCGGAGCGCCGCCCTGGGGGATGGACCCCGTGACCGTGATGGTGTTGGTGCCCACAGGACGGTCGATGACCAGGGTGTTGCCGCTGCCGGCGGAGCCGGTGACGGCCCGGTTGTCCAGCTCGGCGTAGCCCTCGGCCACTCCGAGGTCCACCCTGGCGGGCCGGCCCGCCGAGGTCGGGGACACGGTGACCTCCGTGACCCCGGTGTCGTGGCGATCCCCGTGCGCGACCGTCAGGGCGGAGATCTGCGCGGAGTAGGCGTAGGGTTCGTCCTCGGGCCACCAGTCGTCCACGAGGCGCTCGGAGTCGAACCAGGTGTCGTCGGCGTACACGTCGCCCCGCACCACCTTGACGCCGGAGGCGGCCACGTCGGCGGCCATCGCGTCCAGGTCCTCCGCCGACAGTGTCGGGTCGCCCCCGCCCACCAGGTACAGGTCCTCCACCGAGCGTCTGTTCCCGGGCCTGCCCTCGACGACCACCTCGGTGGAGAAGGTGTGGTCGACGCCCAGGACCTCCAACGCCGCGGCCGCGGTGAACAGCTTCATGTTGGACGCTGGCAGCAACCGCTCTCCGCCGTCACGCGAGTACAGCCTCTCCCCCGTGTCGGGGTCGGTGACGACCACACCGGACACCGCGCCCTCCAGGGCCGGGGTGTCGAGGATGGCGTCGAGGTCCTGACGCAGACCGTCCAGTCGCTCCTCCGCGACGACCGGATCCGCGTAGGCCGGGGGTGCGTCCAGTGGCACCAGTGGAACGAGCGGAACCGTTGCGAGCAGGGCGGCGGCCGTCCACATGGTGCCGCGACGACCTCCGGACCGCGCGAGCCCACGGTGACCTCTCCGTAGCTCATGGTGACGTGTTCCGGGCGCGGGTTTCCAGGGAAGGGCGGGGGTTCTCAACTCTGCGTCTCCTACCGTTCACGGACGGGAAAGGGCACCGAACATTAGCGCGTGCCCGGTTCACCGGTCCAGGACCTTTCCCGTGGGTCATCGCGAAGTTCTTCGCGAAGTTCCGTTCTGTGGAGGAACCGCTCGGAGTTCGCACTGGTCACCCGCATACGACGGCGGGCCGGTGTGTGAGGGTCCCCACACCGGCCCGCCGTCCGCACCGCCCGCCGCCGATCGTCAGATCAACTCGACGGCCTTGGAGTAGTGGCACGCGTCCTGGTGACCGGTTCCCCGGTCCAGCAACGCGGGCGGCTCCTCCACGCACTTGCGGCGCTCGGCCTCCGACAGCTCGCCGGCGAACTTCGGGCACCGGGTCCGGAACCGGCATCCCGAGGGCGGGTCGGCCGGGTTGGGCACGTCACCGGTGACCACGATCCGCTCCCGGGTCCGCTCCTTGACCGGGTCCGGCAGCGGAATCGCCGAGATCAGCGCCTGCGTGTAGGGGTGGGCGGGCGCGCTGAACAGCTGCTCGGTCGTCCCCGTCTCCACGATCTTGCCGAGGTACATCACGGCCACCCGGTCGGCGATGTGCTTGACCACCGACAGGTCGTGCGAGACGAACAGGTACGACAGGCCCAGCTCGTCCTGGAGGTCCTCCAGGAGGTTGATCACACCCGCCTGGATGGACACGTCCAGGGCCGAGACCGGCTCGTCCAGGATGAGCACCTTGGGGTTGAGCGCCAGTGCACGGGCCACACCGATGCGCTGCCGCTGACCGCCCGAGAACTCGTGCGGGTAGCGCGAGCCGTGCTCGGCGTTGAGGCCCACCAGGTCCAGCAGTTCCCGGACCCGCCGCTTGGCCTCGCCGTTGCCCTGACCATGGATGCGCAGCGGTTCGGCGATGATGTCCGAGACCGTCATGCGCGGGTCCAGGGAGGCGAAGGGGTCCTGGAAGACCAGCTGGAGGTCACGGCGCAGCGGCCGCATCTGACGTGGGGACAGCGAGTGCAGCGGCTGCCCCCTGTAGGAGACCTCGCCCGAGGTCTGCTTGATCAGCTGCAGCATGAGGCGCGCGGTGGTGGACTTGCCGCACCCGGACTCTCCGACCAGTGCGAGGGTCTCGCGCTCCCGCAGTTCCAGACTGATCCCGGAGACCGCCTGGACCTCTCCGATCTTCCTCTTGAGCAGTCCCTTGGAGCGGATGGGGAAGTTCTTCACGAGGTCGTCGACCTTCAGGATCACCTCCCCGATTCCCGCGCTCTCCGCGCCACCGCCGGTGCCGGACTCCGCGACGGCCTCCTGGGCCCTCTCCTCCGCGGCCTCCATGGCTTCGACGCTCTCGACCTCCACCGCCGTCGGCTTGAACAGGTCGGTGGGCCGCACGTCCCCCAGCTCATCGCTGAAGTGACAGGCCGCCGTGTGCGCGCCGACGTCCTCCACGTCGGCGGGAACACGCTCGCCGTCGGCACCGGTGGCCATCAGTCTCGGTTCCTGCTCGTGGCAGATGTCACGGGCCATCGGGCAACGCGGTGCGAAGGCACAACCGGTGGGCAGGGCGAGCAGGGAGGGCGGGGTGCCCACGATGGGGGTGAGCCGGTCGCTCCTCTCCTCGTCCATGCGCGGCAGGGAGCCCAGCAGGCCCAACGCGTAGGGCATCCGCGGCCGGTAGAAGACGTCCTCCACCGGCCCCATCTCCACCATGCGGCCGCCGTACATCACGCCGATCCGGTCGACGTGTCCGGCCACGACACCGAGGTCGTGGGTGATCAGCACCAGTGCGGCGCCCGTCTCCTTACGGGCCGTCTCCAAGGACTCCAGCACCTGCGCCTGCACCGTCACGTCCAGAGCCGTGGTCGGCTCGTCGGCGATGATGACGTCCGGTTCGTTGGCCATCGCGATGGCGATCACCACGCGCTGGCGCATACCGCCCGACAGTTCGTGGGGGTACTGCTTGAGCCGCTGCTTCGGGTTGGGGATGCCCACCAGTTCCAGCAACTCCAGCGCCCGGGCCATCGCCGCCTTCTTGCCCACCTTGCGGTGCGCCAGGACGGCCTCGGAGATCTGGTAGCCGATCGTGTAGACGGGGTTGAGCGAGGTCAGCGGGTCCTGGAAGATCATCGCGATCTTCTCTCCCCGGACCTTGCTGATCTGGGCGTCGTTGAGTCCGACGACCTCCTGGCCCAGGACCTTCGCCGACCCCTCCACCTGGGCGTTCTTGGGCAGCAGCCCCATGATGGCCATGGAGGTCACGGACTTGCCCGAGCCGGACTCGCCGACGATCCCCAGCGCCTCACCCCGGCGCAGGACGTACGACACCTCGCGTACGGCGCGCAGCGGCCCGTCGTCGGAGGGGAAGGTCACGCTGAGGTCGCGGACCTCCAGCGCCACGTCGTCGCTTCCTGGCGAGATGGTGTCCTCGTTGCTCATGTGATCAGTCGTGGTCATCGCCGCACCATGGTCTGTCGTGGGTCGAGGGCGTCGCGGAGCCCGTCACCGATGAAGTTGATCGTCAGGCAGATCGCCAGCAGCAGCAGGCCCGGCGGGTAGAACAGCCAGGGCCGGGTGGAGGCGGCCGTACGCGCGTTGCCGATCATCTGACCGAGCGAGATGTCGGGTGGCTGGATGCCGAACTGGAGGAAGGACATGCCCGCCTCCAGCAGGATCGCCACGGCGATCAACAGGGTCGCCGCGACGATGATCGGTCCGGCGGCGTTGGGCAGCAGGTGGCGGAGGATGATCCAGCTCGGGGAGGCGCCCGCGGCCCGCGCGGCCTCCACGAACTCCTGTTCACGCAGCGACAGGACCACACCGCGTACGACACGGGCGATCTGCGCCCATGAGAAGAAGCCGATGATGAGGGCGACCGCGTACCAGGTGGTACCGCCCCGGGAGTTGCCGGCGATCGCGGCGACCATCACCAACAGCGGCACGATCATGAAG
Organism: uncultured Nocardiopsis sp.; assembly: GCA_937957845.1. Taxonomy (GTDB): domain Bacteria; phylum Actinomycetota; class Actinomycetes; order Streptosporangiales; family Streptosporangiaceae; genus Nocardiopsis. The sequence goes on along the minus strand of CALGOD010000837.1, from coordinate 1,299 downwards.
ATGTCCACGACGCGCATCATGAGGGAGTCGACCCGACCCCCGTAGTAGCCCGCGGTGGCGCCCCACAGGGAACCGAAGACGGTGCCCATGACCGACACCGTGAACGCGACCTTCAGCGTCTGCTGGGCGCCGCGCATGAGCTGGCCCAGGACGTCGTGTCCGGCGGTGGTGGTGCCGAGGGGGTGCTCGGCGTTGGGCGGCACGCTCGCCGGGATCTCCAGGTTGACGGTGTGGTCCCACTTCCACAGGAGGGGACCGAGGAACGCGCCCAGGACGATGATGACAAGGGCGACCAGACTGACCATGGCGGCCCGGTGGCGCAGGAACCGGGACATGATCATCTGGAACTGGGTGCGCTCGGCGCCCCCGACGCTCTCGGCGTCGGTGTTCCTGGGCGCCGGGGGAACCTTCGTCTCACTCATAGCGGATCCTCGGGTCGAGCACGCCGTACAGGAGGTCGGCGATGAGGTTGGCCAGGATGACGGTGACACCGCTGAGCAGGAGCCAGGCCATCAGCGCGTAGGAGTCGCTGTTCTCGACCGCGGTGATGAAGAACTCGCCCAGACCCCGCCACTGGAAGACACGTTCGGTCAGGACCGCGCCGTCGATGATCCCGGCGATACCGACGGCGACCACCGTGGTCAACGGGATGAGGGCCGTGCGCAGGGCGTGGCGGCGGATGACGACGCGGTTGGGCAGACCCTTGGCCCTGGCCAGGCGGACGTAGTCGCTGTTGAGCACCTCCAGCATGGAGGTCCGCTGGTAGCGGCTCCACGAGGCGAAGCTGGTCAACATCAGCACGATCGTGGGCAGGGTCATGTAGGCGAAGGCGTTGGTGATGCGCCCCCACAGATCCTGTCCCTGTGCCTGGTACAGGCCGTCGCCGATCGTGGCGAAGAAGGGGGTTCCCAGAAGTTCGTTGACGCTGACACCGGCCTGCTGCATGATGCCCGCGAACCAGAAGACGGGCATCGACAACGCCAGGAAGCCGATGAAGGTGAGGGTGTAGTCGAGTTTGGAGTACTGGCGCATCGCGCTGACCACACCGGACAGGATCGCCAGGCCCAGGGCGAAGACCATGGCCGCGCCCACGAGGCGCAGGGTGGTGCCCAGGCGTTCGGCGATGTTCGCGCCGATGTCGTAGGAGTTGCTCTGGGTGGAGGGGCCGAACTTGCCCTGGAGCAGTCCGATGTCGCCGTTGCCTCCGATACCGGTGACCCAGAGCCAGTAGCGCTCGGGCATGGACCGGTCGAGGTAGAGCCTCTCCTCCTGGAGTTGGATGACCGAGGGGTCCGGCGG